>JBAVAA010000118.1:0-1925 GCA_049585515.1 Terriglobales bacterium
CCTTTGGCCCGAATGAGTATCAATGGCATCCGGCACCAGGCGGCGGACACGCAGACCCGGACGGTCCGCCATCGAAGTCCGCGGTGGAGGGAAGCGCCGATACGCTCTATCAGCTCCCGAAAGCTTCGATCACCGTGCTCCGCGGACGGATCGGTCAGTGAACACGGATTAGTGAACCTACATGAGCGAACATGGATCAGAGCGGGTACGGACGAAGATCGCGCGGGCAAATTTCTGTCGAAACATCTCGTGGGTGTTGAAAAAGTCCCTGATTGGAATGTACTCCTCGGCTGCGATTATCACCGCCATCGAGTTTTTCGTGCCCCCTCAGCTAAGAGGCAGCTTCCATAGTAGGTGTTGTCGGTTGGCTGAGGAAGCGCACCAGTCGCTTGATATTCTGCGCCGCCGCTGCCAGCAAGAACTGCTCCCGCACGAACTTCAATCTGCGCAGGCGTAAGCGACGCAATCCGATTTGATTCTTCAGTTCCGCGAACAGGGCTTCCACCTTCTTTCTTTCCCGCTGTGCCTTCGCGAACTCTGGCGTGTTCGCCAACTCCCGTGCGCGTTGCCGGGCGGGTTCATCCATGTGTATGGCAAGAAAGCGAAACGCTCCGCTGGTGCATTCGGCTTTGAGCGCACACGCTCCGCAACGTTTGCGAGTCCCGATGTAGGCATAGGTGCGGTTCCGCTGGTTGCGGCCACCGTAGTTCAGTTGCTGCCCCGCGGGACAGCGATAGCTGTTGCTTTCGGGTTGATACGTGAACCGCTCGGGACCGTAGAACGGACTGTTCTTTCTGTGGATACTGTCGCGGGTTCGCATATAAGGAGTGATGCTCCGATCCGCCAACCAGTGCAAGAACTCCCCGTTCCCGTAGGTCGTGTCGGCCGCTACCGATTCGGGTTCTCGTCCTTGCCACTGTTTGAAACGCGTGAGCATGTCCTGTGCGGCTACCGTTTCCTGGCTCATCCGTGCTGCCGTCGCCTGTACTCCCACGATTACGCAACTGTGGTTGTCCACCAGATAGTTGTCGTAGTAACCGAGACGAGCCGGCGTCCCGCCCTTGGTGGCGTAGGTCGAATCGGGATCGGTGGTCGATACCTGGTCTTGCTGGTGAACCGGCTCTTCCACCGGGTTCTGCTGTTCCAGTTCCATTAGATACTGGCGCACCGTGTGATTGACTTCTGCCACTTCCGCCAACTGCTCGCGCGGAATACGGCTCTCCTTCGCCGCATTGGCTTCCACGAAACTGCCATCGACCGACAGGTGCTTGCCCTGCACCAATCCCACTTCCACGCACTGGCGCACGATCTGTTCAAACAGCTCCTCGAACAGCTTCGACTCCTGGAACCGTCCGTGCCGATTCTTGGAAAATGTAGAGTGATGCGGGATCTCCTGATCGAAGCCCAGACCGGTGAACCAGCGCCAGGCCAGGTGCATGCGCAGCTCTTCCACCAGCTTGCGCTCGCTGGTGATGCCGTACAAATAACCAATGAGCAGAATGCGTAGTAGCAACTCGGGATCAATCGACGGTCGGCCCGTGTCGCTGTAGCTGTCTTTCAGTCGCTCCCGCACAAACTCAAAGCTGATGTGCTTGTCGATTAGCCGCAGCAGATGGTTCTCGGGAAGTTGATCCTCCAGGCGGAAGTAATAGAACAACGCTTCAGAGCGGTCGTGTTGCCCCATCATGATCAGCAGTCCTCCGAGGATCGGAATCAAACAGAGCATGGGCGAATGCTTTCTTCTAACACGCTTCCGCCGAATCTCATCCTGCTAATCGAGTGACTTTTTCAACACCCACGCCTGGTTTCGTCAACCGTCCGCTTGAGGTTTTACGTCACGGTCCTGCTATAGTTCTTAGCCGTGAATTGGAGACCGACTCGAAAGGTACTTGCCGTCTTTTTCGCTTCAGCGCTCATGTCTGCTT
>JBAVAA010000119.1:0-5629 GCA_049585515.1 Terriglobales bacterium
GAAAACAAAGGAATACCCTGGGGTATTTCCGAGTCTGCCTGCTCGACGCTTAACGAAGCGGGCGACTATCACTATGAGGCGTTCGGTGTGCCGAACCTCGCGCTGAACAAAGGCGAATCGGAACCGATGGTAGTTTCGCCATACTCTACATTTCTGGCCTTGGCTGTGGATCGTAAGGGGGCACTCTCCAACTTGCATCGAATGGATGCGCTGGGATGGTTCGGGTCATACGGATTCTATGAGGCAGCCGACTACTCCCGCTCTCGAGGCCGCTTTCTTGGCCCTCGTTGCGATATCGTCCACTCCTGGATGGTTCACCACCAGGGAATGAGCCTTCTAGCGCTTGCCAACTTCCTTTGTGACAACGTTGTACAGCGCTGGTTTCATTCCGACCGGCGAGTGCAGGCGACAAGATTACTCCTACAGGAGAAGCCGGTTTCCCGCGGCCCGAACTGAACGGACAGGGCCTTTTTTGTCCCCTTTCATGGACCGCCCTCTGCTAAGTACGGCAACCACAGTCTTATAAACCACATCGAATCGTCTTATGCCGAGACGGCTTCGCCCATCACCGGAGAGTAGTGTGCTAACTTCCTCGACGCCGCAAAAGCTTCCGAAAAAGCAGGAAGATCTCTTCCGAGACGTGCTTATGCTTCTGGAAAAAAAGGCCATTCCCATCGCGGTCTCCGGGGCTTTCGCATTGCAGGAACATTGTGGAATATGGCGCAATACAAAAGACCTCGACATTTTTCTTCCTGCTGAAAACGCGGCCGCGGCGCTGGGCTGTTTGCTGGAGCATGGATTCGAATGTGAAGTCCGCGATCCAGTTTGGCTGGCGAAGGCATACCGCGGCCAGTATTTCGTTGACCTGATCGCCGGCATGAGCAACGCGGTGATCACCGTCGATGCTTCTTGGATCAGGCACTCTCACCCGGCCATTGTGCTGGGAGTCGCGACCCGCATGCTGGCCCCAGAGGAACTCCTGGTTTCGAAGCTCTTTGTCACCCGCCGTGAGCGCTTCGATGGCGCCGACATTGCCCACATCATCTACGCCACCAGGGGAAATCTCGATTGGAGCCGGATGCTCCACCAGGTCGGCGAGCATTGGGAAATTTTGCTTTGGACGCTTCTATTCTTCCGCTACGTTTATCCGAGCAAGAGCGATTACATCCCGGCAACTTTGTGGCAGGATCTCATCGGCCGCCTGACTCATGCAGTTTCTCATCCCGACGCACGGCAAGCGTTCCGGGGCAGCCTGGTCGATGACTGCATGTTCGCTATTGACGTGCAAGACTGGGGTCTGGAAAACATCCTGACGCGGTATCGCGCGGCGCGTACGCCGACCATTACTATGCCTTCCGAGGCATCTTGCGGCTTGAAGCCTGGAGGAGACAAAGAAGTCTTAGTCAAAGCTGAAATCAGCCGATGAGAATCGCCGCCACTGCCGACCTCCACTTCACTCCCCAGCAGTATGGCGCGCTCCGCGATCAACTGAATTGTGTCCGCGATGAGGCGGACGTTCTGGTGGTGGCTGGCGATCTTACTAACTACGGCAAACCCGAAGAAATGGAGCCCTTGTTGAATGCCCTGGTGCGCCTCAGGATTCCCGTGATTGTGGTGCTGGGCAACCATGACTATGAATCCGATAAACAAAGCGAGTTGATGCGGATGCTGACCGATGCCGGCATCAAAGTTCTCGATGGCAGCGCTTACGAGCGGGATGGCGTAGGCTTTGCCGGCACCAAGGGATTTGTTGGAGGTTTCGGCCGCGGCATGCTGACTGCTTTCGGCGAGCCTGAGATCAAAACTTTCGTTCGGGCGGGGATTGACGAGGCAGTCAAGTTAGAACGGGCCATGTCACAGCTGCGGACCGCCAAAAGAGTGGTGGTCCTGCATTATTCTCCGATCGCCGCCACGGTTGATGGCGAAGCTCATGAGATCTATCCCTTTCTTGGTACCTCTCGTTTGGCCGAAGTAGTCGATCGTCACGGTGCAGATCTGGTCCTTCACGGGCACGCTCACAATGGTAAGCCCGATGGTGTCAGTACCGCGGGTATCCCTGTGCACAATGTCGCGATTACCCTGCTGCAAGCGCAAAATCCACCCCGAGTGTATCGAATCTTCGACCTCTGAGTTTGCACTTCCGGCGTGGAGCTTTCCCGTTCCGACGCAGATTTCATTGCGGATAGCCTTTGCAGTTCTTTCGCGGCTGCCGCAAGTGTCAGGTTGTCGGGCACGCGCTTAAGGTCGGTTCGAATCTGGTTTTCCTGCACTGAGATGGTTTTGAAAAATAGCGCTTTGCCATGCATATTGACCACTAGAAGAGTGATTTCCCAGTCGCCGGGGCTCACTTCGGTTTGTCGAACATGAAATTCGCCGCCCTTGTCCAGGTAGCCGAGCAAGCCCCCGAAGAACTTGACTTTTCTAATGAGGTGGCCTTCGATTTCGGCAAGTCGGTTCTCTCTTTCGTTGACCCAGATCCGCCCTTCCATCGCATGAAAGACGGCAGCCTCATGGGACGAGGCATGGAAACTGGGGTTTGGCTTGAAGAGAATTTCCACGAGTTCGCCCCTCCGTTCCCCATACTTCGCCAGTACCGCGTCCGGCAGCGTCCTGAACAGACTCTCCATTCTTTTGTCGTCTTCTGCCTGCGCGTGTCGCCGTTTTTTTCGTTCGTCTGATTTCCGGAGCAGTTGCTGGATTCGTCGATCTTCTTGCTCCTCTTGTTCATGAGTAATGGGATGTCCATTCACTGACTGCAAGCGATCCAGCTCTCCTTCACGCGTCTCAACCACCCACTTCACCTCTTCTTTTCCTGCCTCCCTTGTTGTTACTTTATACATCCAGTGGCTGTGGTTGTTGGCTTGAGCTTTCAACTCTTCATCGACGACCCGGCGCAAAAGCTCTTGGGCCGACAACTGAGAATCAGCGGGTGATTTTTGCGGATGGGCCAATGATGAATGGAACGTCAATCCCCACAGGATCAGGAGAAGAGTTGGAGTAATCACCGGCCTCCTGCCCGCCCTTCGTCCGGAACCTATTCCAGCAGCACCCAGTAAATACTTCATCTTCCAACAAGCGTATTGGGACCTCGAAAAGCTGGGAATCGAATGCAAACTGTAATCTGCGTGGCGATTTTCCCTAGAGTTGGGGCCGAGAGGTTCCCCTCTGCTTGACTCCCCGAGTACAAGCGTACTAGGGCGGCGGGAAACGGGTCGAACCAAGCCTTCCGGTCGGCATCACTGCCCACCGAGCGGCCGTCCACCACGGCCTCGAGATTGGCCCGGTCGTAGTGGGTTACGCCGCGGGTGTAATACGCTTCGGCGCTGGGATCGAGCGCTATGGCCTGGTCATGATCTTTGATAGCAAGGCCGAACAGGCGGTCGTATTCATCGGCGGAGATGAGCTTGAAAGCCTTGCTATAGCGAGCTTTTTCCGAATAGGCGCTGCCTCGCTTCGCATATGCCTCTGCCCGCTGAGCGTTATCGCGAGCGGTCTCGATAGACTTTGTGGCGCTGCTGATGTCGCGATCATAGCTGCTGAGATAAAAGAATCGGGCGATGCGGTTGCAGCCCGGGAGAAACAGGAGGGCGGAAGGGAACACCGCTATTGTTAACAACAGTCGCGCCATTCTTAAAGACATTTTCATCGGTCCATACCTCGATATGCAGAACCCCGCAGACACTCCGGCGGATCATCGCGTTTAGTACCAAAATTCGCATGGAAGTTGACGTTCAGGATGGCTTGACCGGTCCGAGATTGGCGAAAGAGAGAGTTTACATCACGATGAAGAGGCAACTTCGGGTGCGAGACAGGGTACGCCAGCGTACAGACATCGAATGCTGACGTAGTCGACAAAGGACTAAGTACTGAAGAATCAGGGACGAGGCCCGATTCTAGTGGCTCCGGAAAGCTTGGCTCTCTCGAAACGAAGGCCGGATGTTTGATAAAAATTGTGGGGACAGCAGAAAATAAACTGCAACCCAATTTCCTGCGCCGTTATCGAGAAGAGGTCATCCGCAAGCGGAAAGCGGCACAGGATATTGAAGCCCAGCTGGCGGTGCTCGAGGCGGAATTACGGCTCGAGAAACTCGACCGCCAAGCGTTGCCTGTGGGCATCGCGGAGTGGGAGCAAACACCCCAGAGTGCGGCTGCCGATTAGAAACAGGTTTTTTGGTCAGTCGAAAAGGTCGCGCTCCGATTGCGGCCTGAACAGGCCTTCGTCTTTTATTGAACCACCAGGGTAAAGGTCGTCGTATGCGTCACCGACCCACTGGTAGCTGTCACGGTTACGTTGTTAAACGTGCCGGTGGGCGTGCCCGTGACTACAGTGAAATTGGCACCATTCGATGAGCCACCGCCAGGAGCCGGATTCGTCACCACGACCGGGAAGGTGCCCGTTGCGGCCAGATCGGACGCTTTCAGAGCGATCGAAATCTGCGACGCGCTCCCGAAACTCACGGTGTGGGGGAAACCGTCGTAAGTCGCCGTGGAAGTGCTTGTGAAGCCAGAGCCATTGATCGTGAGCGCCTGCAACTGAGAGCCCGCAGCCTGTTGGGTCGGAGACAAGGATGCAATCGAAGGAGCAGGGTTATTTTGTTGCCCTCCGCCTCCACCGCCGCCGCCGCAGCTGGGCAGCAGCACCATGGTCAGAATCATCAGGGTAATCATGGTAGCCCGCGAGCGCCGGCGCAGAGGAGCGCCGATCAGGCACAGGCCCAACAGGGGAAGCATTGCCGTGGCCATCCACCTGACGCCTGGGTTCTCGTTCGCGGCCTGGCGCATCTGCCGGATCTGCCCGAGGGGTGCGGTCGTGATGGTTAACGTCGTCGAGCCTGAACCACCCGTGACGGTCGCGGGGCTGAAGCTGCAACTCGTCTCCGGAGGCAGGCCAGAGCAGGCGAAGCCGCTGACTACCCCTGTGAAGCCGGATAGAGCAGCAACGTTGATCGGCACTTGTTGTGACTGCCCTTGCACCACCGTAACCTGCGGCAAACTCGGGTTAAGCGAAAAATCGGCAACATTGATCCAATAAGCCCCGGAAACCCCCTGCGGGTAGTTCGCATCGCCGCTATACTGAGCCCAAAAGTTCATCGAAGCGTTCGGTGTGAGCGTGAATTTGACCTGGCAGGCGTAGTAGCCGTTGCTGTCTGTGGTCTGGGTGCAGCTGGTCGGACCGGCCAACGGCCCGTTCACAGAATTGCTGAACAACGTGACCGTGCCGGTGGGGTACTGCGTCTTATCCATTGTATCCACAAGAACCGTTTCGGTTACGCTAGTGCCCGCTTGAACGGTCGGGCTGTAAGGACTCGCCGAGATCGCGGGCTGCGGATATTTCAACATCACTTGACTGGCAGCGGAGGCCGAAGCCTGATAATTTTGATCTCCGCCGTAGGAGGCCGTAAGGATATATGTCCCTGGCGCAGAGAAGGTTGTTATCAGCGTTGCCGTCGTATACAGAAAAATCCCGTTACTGCCAATGCTATACGTGGGAGTGCCCGGGATAGCGGTACTGTTCGAATAGAAAGTGACGGTTCCGGTGGGAGTCGTTTGGCCAGGAAAGGCTTTAGGATCTTCGACCCAAGTCGTGAGCGTCACTGGCTGAGTGAAATCGGCACCCTGAGGGGTGACC
>JBAVAA010000120.1:0-2510 GCA_049585515.1 Terriglobales bacterium
GGCGAAATTGGGATCGAGTTCGACGGCGCGGCGATAAAACGGCAGCGACTCTCTTTCGCGGCCCTGTGCGAACTCCCCATCCCCCAGGGTCGAGGCCTTCAGCGCCTCCAGCGACGAAGTGGTGGCCTCAATCGGAACGTCGAACTTCTGCACCGACGAGAGCGACTCACCAAGCCGCGTGCGCATCAAGCCCACAACCTGATCCAACGTTTTCAATACGTTCTCTTTCGAGGAAGCTTCGGCTTGTTCTTTGGCGAGCGTGTCTCCCGAGTTGCAATTGACTGCCTCCAAGCCAATCACGTACTGCGTGCCCAAGCGCGAGATTGAACCCTTCAACACCGCCTTGGTCCCGGTGCGAACGCAAATCTCGCGCGCCATATCGGGTGTGACTTTTTCGGTCGCCGTGCGGCCCATCAGTTGCAGCGTCTCGCCTACGCGGCGGTCCGACAGAATGTTGAGAAATGGACTTTGCCCGAGATCGACGGCCAGAGCCTGCTTGAGCGCCTCATCGAAAACCGGATCGCCGGTCGTGTTCTCGAAATCGGTAAGAATAATGGAGTCTTTCTCAGTCAGCGGAGCCTGGGCCACCGGACGCGAACGGTTGTAGTAGTAATACCCCGCGCCTAGAAGCACGATCACCACCAGCACTATCGGCACGAGTATCTTCCAGATTCTTCCGGCGCCGGTTGCTTGCATTCCTTGGGACGAAATCCCTGGGGGCGCAACCGACGATGCTCCCTGGGACGAAGCCCGTGACGCGGGGATCCGGCCAGAGGATTGCCGTCCTAAGGATTGCGGTCCTGAGGATGGCGCAACCGCAGCCGATGGTTCTGAGGGCGGACGCGGCGGCGGAGGCGATGAGACCAATTCCTCGTGACCGGCCGAAATCGCCGCCGGCGCACCCGACCGTCTGGATTCTAGGTCGCGCTTCAAGCGCTGCAGTTCGGCTCGCATGTCGGAAGCATGCTGGTAACGAAGATCGCGGTCTTTTTCCAGCGAGCGCGTGATGATGTCTTCGAGCTTGGGCGGAATATCGGGATTTAATCGAACCGCAGGCGTCGGATCGTTCCGAAGGATTGCCTCAAAGATCACCGCCGTCGCTTCCCCACGGAACGGGAGAGTGCCGGTGGCCATTTCATAGAGCACGGTGCCAAGAGAAAACAGGTCGGTTCGAGGATCGAGCGGCTTGCCGCGCGCCTGTTCCGGAGACATATAGGCGACCGTGCCAACCGTCGAGCCCGGACTGGTGAGATGCTCCATGCCGCCGGTCTGGGTTGCATCCACAAGCGCACCGGAAGCGCCGCTCGCCGTCACCTTTGCCAGGCCGAAGTCGAGGACTTTGGCGTGGCCGCGGTCGGTAACGAAAATGTTCGCCGGCTTGATATCGCGGTGGACAATGCCCTTGGAGTGCGCGGCATCGAGGGCATCGGCCACTTCAATCGCCAAACTGACGATCGTATGGATGTCCATCGGCCGATAGCCGATAGCATGCTTCAGAGTCTGGCCTTCGAGATATTCGAGGACGATGAAGGCTCGCCCCTTGTCTTCGCCAATGTCGTAAACAGTGCAAATGTTGGGATGATTCAGGGCGGAAGCTGCTTCGGCCTCGCGCTGGAAGCGATTCAGGGATTGCGCGTCGGCGGCAAATTCATCGGGCAGAAACTTCAGGGCCACGAAGCGGTGCAGCCGCGTGTCCTCAGCTTTATAGACGACACCCATTCCTCCGCCGCCGAGTTTCTCGGCAATGCGGTAATGAGAAATAATTTGCCCGATCACTCGCGCTGAATCTTACTGTGAGTGAAATGGGCAAGTCAATGAAAGCAGGCAGAGTGGGCGGGCCCCGGGCGGCGACGCTTAACAAAGCACGGGAGTTTAAGATGGAATCGAAGTTCAGGACCTTTCAAACTGCACAACTATCGGAATTGCGGTTCGCTTTCGCGTTCTGCGAGAAGCTGTTACGATAGTTGTCACGATTGGTTGATTTGGCGAGTGGGGACGTAGTTCAGTTGGTTAGAACGCTGCCCTGTCACGGCAGAGGCCGCGGGTTCGAGTCCCGTCGTCCCCGCCAATTCTTTTTCAGGCACTTGCAACTTAACGTCCAGCGAATCCGCGGATGTAGGGACGATAAGTGCTGAGCGAGAATGATCTCACCCACCTGAGAACGATCATAAACAGCACTGCCTGCTTCCGCACAAAACTCCCGCTGCGACGACTCAGTTGTGAACTGCTTCCGGACAAGTGGTTTGGCAGCAGCATTCTTGGCGTTCATGAAGAGCGGGAGCAGCGCATCATACATTTTGTCATTGCGTGCCTGAATCTTCCTGGTGATCCCTTCATCCAAAACCGTGTGCTTGTAGTATGCGCGTCTACCGGAAGAGATGAGATTTGATGGATGTTTGAGAGCATTCTTTGCCAAGTCACGGAATATGATCCTGACGTTCTTGAGTCCCTGATCGGGCTGGCAGTCGAAATTGCTCGCGAAGGTCGCGAGGGAAGACGCGTAGGCACCC
>JBAVAA010000121.1:0-8147 GCA_049585515.1 Terriglobales bacterium
CGGTAATTCCGGAAACGACTCGGTGATCCCATCGCGGGTGCGTGAAAAAATTCGTACTTCGTCCTTGCTAATATGGGTCTGCGCGCGGATACCATCGTATTTGTCTTCAACCGAGGCATTCTGGAAATAGCTCAGGGCCTCCGCTGAGGATTCGACCGGACTGGCGAGCATGAAGTCGATGGGATGAAAGAGGCGAAGATGGGCATTGGCTAATTTCCCTTCGGACGCCAGGCGGAGGGTTTCGCCGAGATCGCCGAGCAACATGTTGGCACGTTTTACTTCATCGAGCGGCGCTTCGAAAGCGCGAGCGATGCTTTCCTCGACCAGACTCTCTTTCAGACCGATGCGGAGATCTCCGCTGATGATTTTTGCGATGTACTTGGCTTCGAGCGGTGTGGCGCGTTCCAGACGTTGTCTCAAAAGAGCGGACTTGGCAGCAGGCCCCCGCGCTGCCGCGATCTCTGAAAATGCTGCCGCGACGGCGGCGAGCGAGACGCCGGATTCCGCCCGCTCCGGGAGCGCTTCGGCTGCAACGGAGCCAGCATCGCCATGCCTGCGATAAATCTCGGTCAGTTCGTGCTCGGATTTTCCCGAAAGCTCAGCAATCACTCGCCAGAGTAGCGCTCCGCCCACCTGCAGAGTCGCTTCCTCATCAGCGGGAAAAGGGCGGCCTGAAAGAAAAATGACGGCCAGCGCGGCCTCGTCCACCGGTAATGATCGTAAGTAGGCAGCGACCAGCGCCGTTTTCTCGAGCTTCTTGGTGGTGGCGGCGATTGCCTCGCAAGTCTGGGCCAGGCGCAGCATGCTGCATTGGATTCTATGGCCGCCACGCACGACTTGATAGTCGGCTGAAATGTGTGCCTGCGCCGAAGCAGGAATCTATTTAAGCAGTTGATATATAGGGAGATGTGGCTTTAGGCCATTATGATTCTATGCCCTTCGTTTGCGCCAACTGTGATAATCTGGTGTCTGGAGTCTTCCCCCCGCGAAGTAACATCCAAGTGTTTATGCGACGTTGGCGGCAAATTTTGCGTTTTTTGGCAGCGGTGCAACTACTGCCCGCCCTTGAGAGCGGCGAGGAAACCCTCGTCGGCGGCCAAGCCGTGCTTGAGGGTGTAATGATGCGTTCGCCGCATGCCTGGGGAATTGCCGTGCGCAAACCTTCGGGCGAGATTGTCACCCACAGCGAGCCGCTGGAGCGGCCTTCCGAACAGCATAAATGGATGGGATGGCCGGTGGTGCGCGGGGTGATGACGCTGGGCCACGCGATGACGCTCGGATTCCGCGCGCTCAAGTTCTCCGCCAATGCGGCGCTGGAGGAATTATCCCTCAGTGATCCTGCAAGCGGCGTGGAAAATAAAAATCAGGCCAAGAAGTTTGAGATCACCGGCTGGATGGCAGGCTTGAATGTGGTCTTTTCTATCGCTTTTTTCATCTTCATGTACAAATACCTGCCGCTGCTGGCTACCACCGAACTGAAAAGGGTAAATCCGATTTTCGGGCAGCAGTTCATGTTTAACCTGGTAGATGGGCTGATCCGGATTACGATGTTCCTGTTGTTTGTGTGGGGCGTTTCGCTGTTCAAGGACATCCGGCGCGTGTACGAGTATCACGGCGCCGAGCACAAGACGGTATTTGCGTTTGAGAATGGCGATCCGCTCGAAACCGCGGCCGTGCAGAAATATTCGACGTATCATCCGCGTTGCGGAACCAGCTTCCTGATGACGGTGATGATTATCTCGATGCTCGTGTATATGGCGATCCCAGTGCATACCTTCTGGTCGCGATTCGCCATCCGTATCGCACTTTTGCCGGTGATCGCTGGCGTCTCCTACGAAATCATTCGCTTTGCCGCGAAGCATCGGGGCTCGCTGTTCGCGCTCATAACCGCGCCGGGACTTTGGTTGCAAAGGATCACCACGCAACCGCCGGATGACCGCGAGGTCGAATGCGCGATGATCGCGCTGGATGAAGCAATGAAGCTAGAAAAGCAGCATGGCGGCGAATTGGTAATTGCATAGACACCCTCGCTGTTCGTCGCTCGCTTTTCGCCGCGGCAGAATCGTCGTGACTCTCAATTTCAAGAAATATCACAAAGTCATTGTTCACCCGTCGCTGCTGACGGTGCTTCCGTTCGCTTAGTCCGCGGGAGGAGGTAAGACATGGCGACGAACTTCTCTAATCGTGACTTGCGGATTTGGCAGGAGGCGGTAGATCTGGCGTTGGTGATGTATCGTGCCACGGCGGAGTTTCCGAAGCACGAACTATACGGTCTGACATCGCAGATGCGACGCGCTGCCGTTTCTATTTCGAGTAATATAGCCGAGGGTAAAGGGCACAATTCAGATGGAGATTTCAGCCGCTTTCTTTTTCATGCAAGAGGTTCGCTGCTCGAATTGCAAACGCAGATTGTGATTGCGGGAGGCTTGGGTTATCTATCGGAGGAACAGGCGGTGAGTCTTACCCGTCTCACTGACGGGCTCGGCCGCGGATTAAACGGATTGATACAGTCAGTGCGAGGGAGACGAGACCTTTCGAGAGCCTTCGGCGAATAGCGAACGACGAACAGCAACTTCACTCATCCTCTTCTCATCATGTTTAAACGACTTGACCAAATCGAAATTCGCTACGAAGAACTCACGCAGGCGCTGCTGTCTCCAGATATCACCAGCGATTCGGCGAAATACCAGAAGACTGCCCGGGCGCATAGTGAGGTTGCGGGTATCGTCGAAAAATATCGCGAGTACAAGGATCTGAAGCGCGGCATCGCCGAAAGCAAGGCTATGCTGACCGACGAAAAAGATCCCGAGATGCGGGCCTACGCCGAAGAGGAACTCACGAAGCTCGACTCTCGCCTTGTGACCGTAGAAGAAGAACTCAAGGTCCTGCTGCTGCCAAAGGACCCGAACGACGAGAAGAACGTCGTGCTCGAAATTCGCGCCGGGACTGGCGGCGATGAAGCCACGTTGTTTGTGGCGGAAGTCTTCCGCATGTACAACCGCTACGCTGAATCGCAGAAGTGGAAGGTGGAAGTGCTTTCCACATCGGAGTCGGGGGTCGGCGGGCTGAAAGAAGTGATCGCTCTGATCGAGGGCGACCGCGTCTATTCGCGCCTGAAATATGAGAGCGGAGTGCATCGCGTGCAGCGCGTGCCCGCAACCGAACAGCAGGGACGAGTACATACTTCGGCCATCACGGTGGCCGTGCTGCCGGAAGCGGAAGAGGTGGACATCAAGATCGAAGCCAAAGACCTGCGCATCGATACGTTTTGCTCTTCGGGGCCAGGCGGACAGTCGGTGAATACGACCTATTCGGCAGTGCGGATCACCCATATTCCGACGAATACCGTAGTCAGCTGCCAGGATGAGAAGTCGCAGATCAAGAATCGCGAAAAAGGCATGCGCGTGTTGCGCTCGCGGCTCTATGAAGTCGAAATGCAGAAGCAGGCGGACGCTCTGGCGAAGGAACGCAAGCAGATGGTCGGATCGGGCGACCGCTCCGAGAAGATCCGCACTTACAACTTTCCCCAGAATCGGCTCACCGACCATCGCATCGGTTTCACCATTCACCAATTGGAACAGGTGATGGACGGGAAACTGCAACCGATCATCGACGCGCTGATCACGCACTATCAGGCGGAGAAGCTGAAGCAGGAGACGGCAGGCGTGGTGTAAGGGAGTATGGGCAGGGCGGTCTGCTCGGTAATCTTCGGAGCTCATCAGCATTTTGTATTTTGTTTTTTTCGGGTCTGCGTCTCCATGGTGAAATAGAATCGTGCAACTCCGCCAGGCTTTGAATGCAGCACTTGAACTGCTGTCCACGGCGCAAGTGCCCTCGCCGCGTATGAACGCGGAACTCCTTCTCATGTTTACGTTCGACTGCGATCGAGCATACCTCTATGGTCATCCAGAGCGGGAACTGACTGCCGAAGAAGTGCAGCGCTATGAAGATGCTCTAACGCGGCGGGCTACCGGCGTGCCGGCACAGTACATCACTGGACATCAGGAATTCTGGGGGCTGGATTTGATCGTGTCGCCAGCGGTGCTGATTCCGCGCCCGGAGACGGAACATGTGGTCGAGGCAGTGTTGGAGCTCGTGTCATTGCCTGGTATACACCTAAGTCAGGAGCGAGATCCAAGGCCGCGAGCGGGGGCGCCCGCGCCACACAACGGGCTGCGAATTGTCGATGTGGGTACCGGCTCGGGGGCGATTGCGCTCGCGCTGGCCAAGGAGCTGCCTACGGCACAGATCTATGCTACCGATAATTCTTCCGCAGCGTTGGAGGTTGCGCGAGCTAATACCGCACGGCACGAAATTGCTTCGCGAATCGAATTCCACAAGGCGGACTTGCTGAACGGATTTCCGCCCGCGTCATTCGACTTCGTGGTTTCCAATCCTCCTTACGTCGGTGAGTCGGAAGAAGACACGGTGCAGCTCGAAGTCCGCAAGTTCGAGCCGCGCGATGCTGTATTTGCCGGACCCACAGGTCTGGAGGTCATCGAGCGGCTTATTCCACAAGCGCAGACGGCGCTCAAGCCGGGTGGCTGGCTGGCGTTCGAGATCAGCGGAACGATCGCCGATCACGTGAACAGTCGACTCTCCAGTTGGAACGAAGTCGAGATCCGAAACGATCTGCAGGGAATCGCGCGCGTAGCCATCGCGAGAAAAGAAACGCACGGCTAAGCGCGAAGATCTATCAAATTTCCTTTATTAAGACGCCACCCGAGGATCAAGAGACGCGACAATCACAGAACTGCGTGGATGAGCATGAAGATCACCATCTGAGCCACTCAGTGATTTCATGAGTAAAGGCCAACACCGGGCCGTACGCAACGGCCACAAACAACGAAGCGGCAACTAGAAATGGGACTGCAAACCATGTGCGGACTCGCACGCGCCGCGCTTTGCTCGCTTCATCCCAGGTAAGAAGAAGGTCGACACGCCGAATCAGGGAACCCGCCACGAAGCCCACGGAGCAAACCGGCAGAGCTTCGACAGGGACCGGGCGTGAAAGCTTGATTAATGCCGCAGCCAGGTCAACGGCATCGCACTGACTCGATACGGCCGCATCATCAGCGGCGAGTTCCGACGCTTCCGACCAGGAACTCTCCAATCTTGCCATACCGGGAAAAGGGCAACAGCGGAAGATCAGCTTCTTCAAGTTGTCGCGAGATTTCATGTGCTGAAGTTCATGTTTCAGCGCAATTCGGAGTTCATCATGACTTAACAGGCCGACCGTGGATTCTGAGACCAATATTTTGGCTTTGCGCACACCCACCAGGGTGAGAGGCGGCGCATCGCGGCGAGACTGAAAAGCGACGGGGAAGCCGGCATGGCCCTCGAGAGGACGCGCGTCTTCCAGCCAGCAGGCAATCACCCGGATGGACCTGAGTTCGGCAGCGATTACGCCGAAGCAGCCGTAGGCGATCAACAGGAGAGCGCAAACCCCTAGCGCGAGCGGCACTATGCCCATGGCTTCCTTATTCGACCGCGGTTCCAGCCGTTGAAACGACGGCACGACAAGAGCGAAGGTAACGACCATGGAAGCTAGCAGAGGAAGAATGCGAAACCCGAAGAGCAGGGCGGCCACGCTTTGTTGCGCGACATGCAACAGTTTGAGGGGGCGCCATACGACGGCCACCAGCGCCGACAGCAGACAATAGAGCAGAACGAAACAGGTAAGGGAGACGGTGATTTCGCGCAGTGCAAACATCAGCGTTGCTCCCGGGGCTTGCTGCGGCTGGTGGGTTCTCCGCGTTGGAGTTCGCGGCGTTTGCGTTCGACCAGCAGTTGCAGTTCATCGAGCAGTTGCGCGTCATGACTGCTGAGCGCTTCCACCAGATGCGAAAGAGGAAGTGAAGAGGCATCCCCCGACCCCAGCAATTGCCGGATGCTCTCGAGTGCGGTGCCGCGTTGCAATTCCTCGGGGGTGTGGCGCGGGGTGTAGCGGAACGCCCTTCCTTCGGCAACGCGATCGAGAAGCCCCTTCTTGTAGAGCCGGTCCATGGTCGTCATAACCGTAGTATAGGCTTGATGGATCGTGCCATCTGCAAGCAGTTCGCGAACCGTGGCGCTGCCATGTGACCAAAGCTCTTGCAGCACCTGTTGCTCGAAGGGCCCCAGCTGCGACTTCGACCCGAAAATTGAAAACTTCTTCGTCATCCAAGGGCGCAGACGTGAGGTTTGCGGGAAGAGGTCTGCCGCAAAAGGATACCATTCCGAGGGCTATCTTGCACCGGTTCGTGTGGTGGCCTAGCCTTGCCCCCTCCAAGCCGGCTTCAGGGCCGGATCCACGGGGGGGTTTGACTATCGCAATACACCCACCGGCAGGATCTCTTCGACATCCACCTTGGTAGGATATTTCCCCGTATAACATGCGGAGCAATAGGTGGTTTTCTCCCCATCCCCGCAAGCTTCCTTGAGGCCCTGGATCGAGAGATAGGCGAGCGAGTCGGCGACGATGAAATCGCGAATCTCGTCGACCGTTTTGTTGGCGGCTATCAGTTCCTTTTTTGAGGGCGTGTCCACGCCGTAGAAACACGGCGAGATGGTCGGAGGGCAGGAAATCCGCATGTGAACTTCCTTCGCGCCCGCGTTACGAATCATTCGAACGATCTTCTTGCTGGTGGTGCCGCGCACGATGGAATCGTCAACCAGAATCACTCGTTTGCCTTCGAGCAGACTGCGAACCGCGTTCAGTTTCAGTTTCACACCAAAATCGCGAACCGACTGCTGTGGCTCGATAAAAGTGCGGCCAATGTAGTGATTCCGGATAAGAGCAAGGCGAAACGGGATGCCACTTTCGGCGGCATATCCGATGGCCGCGGTATTGCCGGAATCGGGAACGGGAACAACGATGTCGGCGTCCACCGGAGCTTCGCGCGCCAACTGGCGTCCCATTGCGTCGCGGCTGTGATCGACGGAGCGGCCAAACACGAGGCTATCAGGACGCGAAAAATAAACGTGTTCAAAGATGCAGCTCGATTGTGCCGGAGACGGCGAGTAAAAACGCGAGCTGATACCTTCGGGCCCAACAATGACGAGTTCGCCGGGCTTGACGTCGCGTTCGTAGGTGGCGCCAAGCAAATCAAAAGCGCACGTCTCCGAAGCAAAAACGATGGTGTCTTTCTTCTCGCTGGTTAGAGCTGGGATTCTGCCCATGGCCAGCGGCCGGAAGCCGCGCGGATCGCGGGCGGCGAAGACGCGGTCACGACTGAGCATGACCAGCGAAAATGCGCCTTCCACGCGGCGCAGCGCGTCGGCGATCGCATCCGGCAGAGTCTCCTCACGCGACAGCGCAATCAGGTGAACCAGCACTTCGGTATCGCTGTTGGTCTGGAAGATCGAACCCTGTCCCTCCAGCTTGGCGCGAACGGCCAACGCATTCACCAGGTTTCCGTTGTGAGCAATTGCGATCGTGCCCTTATTCGACTGCACCATGATCGGCTGGGCGTTCAACAAAGCCGAATCGCCGGCGGTGGAATATCGCGTGTGCCCAATGGCGAGAACGCCGCGCAGCGAACTGAGCACTTCGTGGCCGAAAATGTCGGCGACCAGACCCATCGCCTTGTGCTGGCGCAGCCGCTCGCCGTCGGAGGTGACGATGCCTGCGGATTCTTGTCCGCGATGCTGCAGGGCGTGGAGCCCCAGATAGGCAAGCTTCTCCGCCTCAGGGTGGGCGTGGATGGCGACGACTCCGCATTCCTCGCGAAATTTATCGGAATTCAGCATTTAGCACTCGGCCTTTACCTCGTGTGGGGTTGAGCGTCTCGCCCGTCCAGCCACGCAAAGCCCGGCCGGCACCCTCAGTCCACCGCACCTATACTCGGTTCTGCCCGCAGCATCTTCTCCAGCGCGCCCTCATATGCGTCCAGCAAGTCCTGTACGCTTGCGGAGATTCTCGACTCACCATCTACCGAAATCTCGATGTGATCTGACCCGGTTTCACCGAGCACGTCCGCAAAAACGCCATATTCTTCCCTTATCTGTTGGATTCGCGGGAGCTGGCTCGGATCGCAGCTTAGCACGACGCGACCAGCGTCTTCTCCGAACAACAAGCATTCCAGCGACCCCTGCTGGCTGGCCAGGCTCACGCTCAGCCCGACTCCTGCGGGCAGCGCGCATTCCGCCAGAGCGACGGCCAACCC
>JBAVAA010000122.1:0-4150 GCA_049585515.1 Terriglobales bacterium
GGGAGAGATCGCGGTGCGCATCATTCGTGCCTGCCGCGAAATGGGCATCGCCACCGTTGCCGTCTATTCTGACGTCGACCGTGCCGCGCTCCATGTCCGCAAGTCGGACGAGGCTTACCCCATCGGCCCCGCTCCCGCCGCCGAGTCTTATCTTCGGATGGACAAGATCCTCGACGTGGCCAAGCGCTCGGGCGCGGAGGCCATCCACCCCGGCTATGGCTTCCTCTCGGAAAACGCGGCGTTCGCCCAGGCTTGCGCCAACGCAGGAGTGAAATTCATCGGGCCGACACCGCATTCAATGAGACTGATGGGCTCAAAGACCAGCGCTCGACAGCAGATGGAAAAGGCTGGCGTGCCGTTTGTGCCCGGAACCTCCCGCGGCCTCACTTCTCCTGAAGAAGGCGAGCAAGTTGCCGAGCGCATCGGCTATCCCGTGATGCTGAAGGCCGCGGCCGGGGGCGGCGGCAAAGGCATGCGCCTGGTACATACGCGCGCGGACCTTCGTTCCGCTCTCGAATCGGCCCGGAGCGAGGCGCAGCGGTCGTTCGGCGACAGCGAAGTTTATATCGAAAAGGCGATTGTCAATCCCCGTCACATTGAGATGCAGGTGCTCGCCGACGAGCACGGCAATACCGTCTGGCTCGGCGAGCGCGAGTGTTCCATCCAGCGCCGCCACCAGAAAGTTCTGGAGGAAGCGCCTTCGCCAATTGTCGATCCCGAAATGCGCCGCCGCATGGGCGACGTTGCTGTAAAGGTGGCACAGGCGGCCAACTACACCAATGCCGGGACGGTCGAATTTCTGGTCGATCAGCAGAAGAATTTTTACTTCCTGGAAATGAACACACGCCTGCAGGTGGAGCATCCGGTCACCGAGCTAACTACCGGATTCGATCTCGTGCATCTGCAGATCCGCATTGCAGCCGGCGAGAAATTGCCCTTTGCGCAGTCCGACGTCGCGATTCGCGGACACGCGATCGAGTGCCGCATCTACGCCGAAGATCCCGACAACAATTATTTCCCCAGCCCGGGCAAGATCACGGTGCTGCTGCAACCCTCGGGACCGGGAATCCGCCGCGACAGCGGTATGTACGAAGGATGGAACGTTCCCATGGATTACGATCCGCTGCTCGCCAAACTGATCGGTTACGGAAGCGACCGGCAGCAGGCGATCATGCGGCTGGAGCGGGCGCTCTACGAATATTTCGTGGCCGGCATCAAGACCAATATTTCGCTGTTCCTACGCATTCTCGGCGATGCCGATTTCCAGGCAGGGAAACTCGACACCGGATTTCTCGATCGCCTGCTATCAAAGACCAATCCGGCGATCGCGACATTGGAGGCAAAGCGCGAGAGCGGCGCGCTCGAAGCCATCGCGGCCATCGCCACGGGAATGTTTGCCGTGCTTGACCCAATTTCGCCGGCCAGCAGGAATGGCGGCTCGGGGGGCGCGAGTTCTGTCGCGCCGGCAACGGTTTCTTCGAACTGGAAAAAGCAGGGGCGGTCGGAAGGGCTGCGCTGATCTTAATCTATGGTTTATGAAGTTATAGTCGGAGACAAACCTCATCGCCTGGAACTGCAAAAAGCCGCCAGCGGATGGGAGTGCCGCTTGGACGGGCAGCCGGTCCGTATCGACGCTGTCATTCCGCGCCGCGACGTCTTGTCGCTCCTGGTGGATGGCCACGCCTACGAAATCAAGCGCGAGCAGACGTCCACCGATCTTCACATGTGGGTGGGAAGCAGCCGTTTTGCGGTGGAATTGCACGATCCGCGTTCCCTGCGGTCACGTCAGAAAGCTGGAGGAGACGAAAAGGGCCCGAGAAAGATTGTGGCTCCCATGCCAGGCCGCATCGTGCGCCTGCTGGTGGCGGAAAATTCCGAAGTCGAAGCGGGCCAAGGCATCGTTGTTGTCGAAGCCATGAAAATGCAGAATGAAATCAAGTCGCCAAAAAAGGGAGTGGTAAAGAAGATCTCCGCGAGCCCCGGCGCCGCCGTGAATCCCGGCGATGTGCTGGCCATCGTGGAATGAAAAATGCGAATGGAACCGCATGAGAGATCCCACTAAATCCGGCCTGGCCCTAGCACCTCCGTCATCTCAAAGTCCGCTCGCCCGCAGCGTACCATAGAAGGAAGTGACAGAAGAGTTCTGCGCCACTGGGAGGTCGTTTCGTGAAGCTGCAGCGCATTATCAGTTTTGCCACCCTGGCGATTTCGATTCTTACGCTGGTGTTGGTGTTAAAGCGTCCGGCCCCGGTGGCCCCGGCCGTAGGTCCCGCCGCAACTGCCGCCAATGCCCAGTCCTTCCAGGAGAAAGTGAACCAGCTCGCGCAACCCAAGCCAGCCGCAGGTGAGGGCGAAGTCCGCATAAACTCCGAAGAATTATCGGCAGGGATCGCGCAAGCGGCCGGACTGCTATCCGCAACCGCTCCTGTCGCCGGCAATACAGCCACAGGTAAGCCGTCCAGTGCCACCGGCCCTGCCATGGAGTTCCCCGGTGCGGTTCCCAGCATCAAGGATTACCAGGTCTCGATGGATGGAGATCTGGTGCGCGGTCAATTCCTCACGCAGATTGCGGGCAAAGATGTATACCTGACCCTTGCCGGGCATCTTGGTTCCAAAGATGGTTATGCCACCTTCGATGCCACCGAAGTAAAAGTCGGAGATCTTTCCGTCCCAGCATCCATGGTTAATGGAGTCTTGCAGAAGAAATTAGCCGAACAGCGCGATCAGCTCAAGCTGCCCGATAACGTGAAAGACATTAAAGTAGAAAACGGCGAACTGGTGTTTGTGGAGAAGTAGCCACGAACTGCGACCCACGACCAGCCAGAGGGTCGGAATTGCTTGCAGCTCAATTCTGCAATGCATAATTGGACCCCGACTCGCCCCTGCAGAAAATACCCGACAACTCCGGCTTGCACTCCGTTGTAAAGCAAAATTTGCCCCTCGCGCTACACCATGGTTTCCTTCCGACAGAGCCTTCTAATCTCCATCTAATCTCGTTTTAATCGCACCCGTTTCCAATCATCTGTATGACGACTTTCCCGATCCCGAGTCACTATGCCGACCACATTCTGGTAGCCAGTCCCAGCCCCGTTGTGCGTCAACGGGTCCTCGAAAGTCTACGTTCTCCAGCCCGCCGCTTCGAACAAGCCAGTGGAGGAGCGGAAGCCCTCGGCCATTTGGAGAGCGGCTTTTGGCAGGTGGTTTTTCTCGACCGCCGCCTACCCGATCTTGATGCGGAGGAACTCAGTCACACCGTCCGCCAGCGTTATCCCGGAATCGAAGTCGTGCTGCTCGATCCCGAGAGTCCTCCGGGACCAAGCCCACATGACGAGTACGCAAACCTCCTTCCAGAGGGATCGGCCGCGAAAGATCCTCTCACCGATCTTTCCGGGACGGATGCTGCGTTGCGATTTCATTCAACGCCCGCGCCAGCCGAACTGGACACAACGGACGACGAACATCAGACTCGCCCCGCCCTCGCCGATCCCCTGCCAGGAATGATCGGCAATTCACTCATCATGCAACCCGTCTATCGCCTGGCACGCCTGCTAGCACAGCGCAAGACCACGGTTCTGATCACCGGTCCAACCGGTTGCGGCAAGGAAATTGTCGCCCGCGGGATCCATCGGCTAAGCCCGCGCGCGGAACGGGTTTTTGCGGTGGTCAATTGCGCCGCCATTCCCGAAACCCTGCTCGAAGCTGAACTCTTCGGATACGCTCGCGGCGCTTTCACCGGCGCCCTGCAATCCTATGCGGGAAGAATCCAGGCGGCGCAGGGAGGAACGCTCTTTCTCGACGAAATCGGCGAGATGCCGTTAAGCCTGCAGCCCAAACTGCTCCGATTTTTAGAGCAGAAAGAACTGCAGCGTCTAGGCAGCTCCGAAGTCGTGCGCGTGGATGTTCGCATCCTTTCCGCCACAAATGCCCACTTGCTGAGCCTGGTCCGGGAGGGGAAATTTCGCGAGGATTTGTATTACCGTCTTTGCGGTTTCCCCATCGAGATTCCAGCCTTGCGCGACCGCTCCGAAGATATCGCGCAACTGGCCGCGCACTTTCTCGAAAAATATGCCGAGCGTCTGCCCGTGCCACAGCTGTCGCACCAAGCCCTGCAGTTGCTGAGGGCGCAGCCCTGGGACGGCAACATCCGTGA
>JBAVAA010000123.1:0-5975 GCA_049585515.1 Terriglobales bacterium
GATTGGAGCAGTGGTTCGAGACCTCGATTTGCTTCCCTGCGCTGTTCGAGAACCTGGCGTGCGTGAACCAGCGCCTTGGCAAATCGCTCCTTATCATACGGTTTCAGGAGATAGTCAACAGCGTGCACTTCAAATGCACGAATGGCGTGCACATCGTGAGCCGTGACAAAGATATATATGGGAGCGGGGCCGTTCCCTGGTTCCACATTCTCGATGACTCCAAAACCATCCAGATCAGGCATCTGCACATCGAGAAAAACGATGTCGGGATGAAGTTCATGGATTTGCTCCACCGCACTTATTCCGTTCGCCGCCTCGCCTACAACTTCAATGTCGTTGTGTTTGGCCAGATAGCGACGGATACCGCGCCGGGCGATCGGTTCGTCATCGACGATAAGGACTCGCGTCTTCATGCGAACTCCGCAGTGGAATGGTGATGATCGCCTCACAGCCTCGACCGTTGCCCCCGGTAAGTTCCAGCGACGACTCGTTCCCGTAGAGCTGTTTCAAGCGTGATTGGACGTTGGTGAGTCCGACGCCGAATCGCAGACGCGATCCCGGTGCCGGACCCGGGCCATCATCGCGGATGCAGAGCCGAACTCTCCCGTTGTGGCGTTGCGCAGCGATCTCCAGTCGGCCTGCGGCGGAATCGACGCTGATGCCGTGCTTGATGGCATTCTCAACCAGTGGCTGGAGCGCCAGGCTCGGTACATAGATTCCGAGAAGGTCAGTCGGTACGTCCATGTGGACTTTCAACCGATCATGAAAGCGTGTCTGTTCGATCTCCAGATACTTGCCGACAAACTCGAGCTCGCTCTGCAAGGTGATCTCGTTCTCGCGCCGTTCGAGGGCCATACGCAGCAAGTCGCCGAGGCTGACCAGCAGATGGCTCGCAGCCTCGACGTCTTCCTGCATCAGGACTCCAATGGTGTGGAGACTGTTGAACAAAAAGTGCGGATGTAACTGGCTCTTAAGGTTCTCAAGTTCGGCATGGGAGAGTTGCGTCTCCAGTTGCGCCGCTCGAGTCTGGCGCTCCATAGCAGCCTGATAAAAGTGGATCGACTGATACAGCCCCACAACTAACCAGTATGTAAGCACGCCGGTGAAGCTCATCGACAGAACACTGACTGTGAACGTCGGGGGAAGGGGTGGCGCACCAGGATCGGTTATGCGAAGAAGTAACCGCAGAAGTCCATGGCTCAGAAAGTATGCGGTGACCGATCCCAGGGGAGCCATCATAAACGACGTGACCGTGTGGATCGCTATATGAGGTACAAACCTCGGCCCCGTCAACGGGAACCGTTTTGCCAGAGCAATCACGAGCGCTGTGCACGCCGCCCATACGTTCCAGTAGATGAGTTCGATCGCACCCACGATCACCCAGCTGACGTGCCCGCCGTGAACCTTCGCCACCACGATCTCCCGCACCGTGAACAACAGTCCTACAATAGTCCACGCACACAGGATCAAAATCCATCTCGTCCGTCCCATATCTGGTGTGGCCTCGAGTAATGGGTGTGTCGACCTCTCCGGGACGGATTATAGCTGAGCTTTCGAAGGAGACATCACTGAGGACAGACCGCTTGTCTCACTTCGGACGCCGCATGTCACTTTTCCTACAAATGCTGGTTCTTCCCGGTGTATGTTCCATACTTGCTAACCCAGTATCCACAGGAGTTTGCTATGAGCAAGACCGCAATTACCTCGCCTGAACTCGCGCCGCCGGTCGGTCCATTTTCCCAGGCAGCCAAAATCGATGGTTTCCTCTTCTTCAGCGGACAGGTCGCCCAAGACCCGGCCACTGGCAAGGTGGTCGAGGGGGGCATTGTGCCCGAGACGGAGCGCGTCTTCCAAAACCTATCGGCGGTTCTGAAGGCGGCCAGCAAGAGCTTTGATGATGTGGTGCGCGCCGGTGTGTTTCTCACGAACATGACTGACTTCGCCGCGATGAATGGCATCTACGCAAAATATTTCAGTCAGCCCTTTCCCGCCCGCACGACGATCGCGGCTGCCGCGCTACCACTTGGGGCCTGCGTCGAGATCGATCTCGTTGTCAAGGCCTGAGGCGGCGCATGGAGGCCTCATCGCGCGGATATTGGGCTCCCAAATGCAAATACTGATAGTGGGCATTGGTGCGTTGGGCGGAACAATTGCGGCGCGTGCCATCCGCACAGGATTGCCCGTCCGGCTTGCGGCTCGCAATACCGAATCCGCGGAGGTGCTGCGCAGATCGGGCCTGCGAGTGTCCGGCATCGGAGGAGAGGTGAGGGCAGACGTTATCGACATTGCCGCAGTTGAGGACTACGGAAAGGGAGACCAATTTGACTTGATCCTGCTTACCACCAAAGCGCAGGACACGCTGGAAGTCGCGCCCCGCGTGTTGCGCCTACTCGCGCCCGGCGGCGTTATGTTGCCTATACAGAACGGCGGGGTTGCGCGGGTGCTTGCGGACGGTCTCGGCGAAGACAGGATCCTTGGAGGATTCTCAAATCTTGGCGCCACGATGGTTGAATCCGGTGTCTACGAGCAGCAGAATGCCGGGCATCTGGTGATAGGCGAACTTGCCGGTGGCGTCAGTGAGCGCATCGATCGGGTTGCGCGCACGTTGGGTCGAGCGATTGAGGTCAAGGCATCTTCAAACATCACCGGGGCCATCTGGTCGAAGCTGCTGATCAACTGCTCCGTTACAACCCTTGGCGCGCTTTGTTCTCAGACCATGCGCCAGTACATGAAAACAGAGGCAGGAAAGAAGGTCTTCCGACGGACGTACGAGGAGGCGTTGTCGGTGGCACTTGCAACCGGCACTCGGCCGGAGCGCCTGGCCGTGGACCCAATTCCGCCCGGCTGGGCGAGCAATGTCGCGATAGAGCAACGCTATGAGTCGTGGGTTGAAGAAATAATTGCCTTCTACGGAGATGTCAAACCTTCGATGCTCCAGGACTTCGAGCGTGGCCGGAAGACTGAGGTCGATTTCATCAACGGCTATGTGGTGACGTTAGGCCACGCGTCCGGAGTGCCGGTACATATGAACGCCACAATTACAGACCTTGTACACCAGATCGAACGTGGAGTTCTCCGGCCGACACGATACCGGATGAACGACCTAGCTGCTCAAACCTGTCAACCGATCCGCGGCAACAGCATTTGACGGCCAACTCTGACCGCTTGTCTCATTTCTTACGCCGCATGTCACTTTTCCTGCAAACGCTGGTTGTTCGCGGCATATTGTCCGATGAGCAGGCGCATCGCCTGGAGGAGTTTCACATGAAGAAGATTTTGATTCAGTACGGAATTTGCGCGCTTGCGGTCGCTCTGATGGGGCCGTTGGCGCAGGCGCAGCCGGCAGGAATACAGGCCGCCTTCGGAAAAGATGCCGGAACGCTTTCCGACAAATTCACGGGGCTCGCGCGCGTTATGTCGGGCAAGTACGACTGGAAGCCCGGCCAGGGCGTTCGCTCCGTCGGCGACGTTTTCAACCTGATCGTTACGGAGAACCACATGCTCGTCGGCGTGCTTTCGGGCACACCGAATACAGGGGCAAAGCCCGCGCCCATCACCGATCCGGAGAAATTGCAGGAAGCTCTGAAGGCTTCTTACGTCGATCTGCAAAAAGCGATTACGGGACTTTCCGACAACGACCTGCAGGCGCCGGTGAAACTGTTCGGAAGAGACATGACGAAGCAGGGCGCGCTGATGCTGATTCTCAATGATCAACACGAGCACCTGGGGCAGTCGATCGCATACGCGCGCAGCAACGGCGTCGTTCCACCCTGGTCTAAGTAGGACAACAATGAAAAACGAGGTGAAGAGAAAATGATCAAAGCCGCTATCTTTTCCATGTGTCTCGCAGCTTCCTCACTTTCGCTGAATGCACGTGCCCAGGACAAGGATCAGCACGCGCATACCGGGGGCCCGGCTTCCCTGATACTGGCTGCGGGATCTGCGCGCACTGCACCGCACGCGCAGTCCGATCTGGTGGAGTTCGAGAAGATGACCTGGGTGGAAGTGAAGTCCGCGCTCGCGGCGGGCAAGACGACGGCGCTCATCTACACCGGCGGTGTCGAGGAACGAGGCCCCCAGAACGCGAACGGTGGCCATAACCTCATAGCGCATGCGACGGTCGAAGCGATCGCGAGAGAACTCGGCAATGCTATCTTTCTGCCCGTGTTGCCCTACACTCCGAACGATGCAGAACCGATTCCCGGTACCATCGGGATCACGAACGAGCTGCTCGCTGCCATGCTCGAGCGCATCACGGAGCAAGCGTTCCTCAACGGTTTCCGCAACGTGATTCTGATGGGCGATCACGCTGGCGGCCAGCCGCAGGTCTACGAGGAGGTCGCCAACAAGCTCAACGCACGCTACGGATCTCTCCGTGTGTTCTACTGTGACCAGGTCTATAGGCCCGCCAATGATGCATTCGATCAGTACCTGGCGCAACACGGCTATCCACCCGGCCTCCACGGTTACATTTTTGACACCTCGGAAATGATGTATCTCGACAAGGACAACACATGGGTGCGGAGAGATCTGGTCCCCTCTGCAGTGGGAGATCCCGTCGTCGATGGCAAGGTGCAGATCGGGCCGCAGAGTCCGTATAATGGAATCCAGGGTGACGCGCGCCGCTCAACGGAAGAGCTGGGGAAGCGCGCATTCGACATGAAGGTCGATTACGCGGTCAGGCAGATTCGCAGCCTCTTACCGACCCCATGATTCAACCCACCAGCGAGATATATCACAACAGGAGAAAAGAAAATGACTAAGACTATCATCCTATCCATGTGTCTCGCAGCTTCCTCACTTTCGCTTAATGCACGTGCCCAGGACAAAGATGAGCGCGCGTATACGGAGGGCCCGGTCACTCTGGTGGCCAACTTAGAAGTTGAGTACGGGCATTTTGAAGAGTACATCGATTGGCTAAATTCGACATGGAAGCCGACCATGGAAGCCACGAAGAAAGCCGGGCTAATCATCGATTACAAGGTCTTCAGGCTCACTCCAAAATCACCGGGTCAGCCCAATGTGATTCTCTGGATCACTTATAAAAACATGGCGGGTTTAGATAAAGGCGCCGAGGAAGAAGAAGTGGCCAAGAAAGTAATCTGTAGCACCGAGTGTCAAAACAAGGCGAGAGTGGGCCGGAATGAATACAGAAAGGTTCTGGGCTATGAATTGTTTCGTGAAATTATTTTGAAATGAAATTGTTATAAGTGTTCAGAGCGCGCGCCAGGAACGTGGGAAGAGACGGGACGTTCCCCGGTTTACCCTCATCGCTCATGCCCCTGCCAACGATGCGTCGGCAGCCAAACCGCTACCACTACATCCCCCCACCCAAGATGCGGTCAATCTGCCGAAGATGGTTCAAGTCGTGTGCCGCTTCCAAGCGGACGAACTCCTCCACCGTTTGCCGTCCGCGTACCTCGTGGACCCCATAGCACTCCGCCCACCGTGCGCGCGCGACCGACTCCAACAGTCGCAGGTTGCTCTCGCGCAGCGCCCGAAAGACCGCTGCCGAAAGGCTCGCATCTTGCTGTGCATAACCCAGGCGCTCCGCCCATACGGCCTGATCCCACCACGTTAAGGCCACGCCCGGATTCGCCAGCATGTTTCGCAATCGCCACCCCATCGCCAGCTCCGCGTCCGCCAAGTGCGCTACGATCTCGGCGATTGACCACTTGTCAGCTGCAGGGCGCCGGATCAACTCCTCAGGCGCGACATCGCTCAGTCGACGATCGAGCTGCGATGGGGTCGCTTGTTGGACGCCGATGGGCTCCTCATCGCCAAGATAGCTTAGGACTCGAGTTCGGTATGCTTCGAACGTCTCCGCCATCAGTCCTCCGGTTCTTATGCCGCTGGATTCGACTCCTTCCTCCGATCGAGTGCCGGTAGAAGAAGTTTTAGAAGCGCTTCATCGGAGAACGGGTTCTGACCTGAGATCAGCTCGCGATCCTGAAGGACATAGCTCGTCCATGGAG
>JBAVAA010000124.1:0-6910 GCA_049585515.1 Terriglobales bacterium
GCGTAGGCGGCTTCGAGCAGCGGCGTCCACTCTTTGAGATTGTGACTGGTGAATGAGAAGCGCAGGGATGACGATGAACTCGCCGCCAGATCGCCAGTGGCACTGATTTCAGAGGCCGGCGTTGTCAGATGAAGTTGGCTCACTTCTATTTCGTCCCTCGATCCGCGATAGACGGCGTCGATCTGTCCTCGTACCGGAATCTCGCTCGGCGATGGCTTCAGCGGCGGCGTAATGCTCAGCTTGAGGCGAGTCTCGGCGTCGCGGATGGAGCTCACCCAAAGGATCTCGATGTTGCCGCTGGCAATGCCCGAGAGGTTGAGGCGATCGAGGGGAAGTTTTTCTGAACTCAATATCTGCAGGCCCGGAAGCAGCGGGAAGCTCGCCAATTGCAGGTGCACCGAGCCGCGTTGCAAACTTCCCGGCGGGACGCGTGCGAGCACATGGCGATGCGCTGGGGCGGGCGACGGCTCCACCGAGCTTTGGATCGGACCCTGGGTTGAAGTCTGAAGTGGGCTTTGGAGCGAACTCTGGAGCGAACTCTGCCAGTTGGTTACATCGGCATCGCCGAACAGATCCCCACCGAGCAAATTCGCCTTGATCGATGAGAGGCGAAAGCGATCAGGCGTAACAGCGAAGCCTGCGGCAAAGCGGCCATTCCGCATCGACAGCTTGCCGTTCGACCATTCGATGTCCCTGGCCTGCACTGATCCCTGGGTGGAAAAAGTCTGCAGGTTCCAGGAACCCTTGCCTTCGAACTGAGCGGTACCTTTCTCGGGGGACATGGTCTGAGGTATGACAGTCTGATGCGATCTCGTGCGAACGACTACGGGCCGTGTCAGCAACGCGAGTTCGCCGAGATCTGCGACGCCGTGGTACTCGCCGCTCAGTTGGGGGTTCTGAAAGTCTTGCAGGCGGCCCGCAAAATGAATTTCAGATTTTCCCGAAACCAGCGTGAGGTTGCCGATGTCGGCATGGCCTCGAGCCAAAACCAGCGCCGCATCGGCCCGCCACACAAACGGGGGGTAATCCTGAATGCGTGTGGCGACGCTTCCCGCAACCACATGGGCTATATAGTGCCGCCACAGCAAGGAGTAACTCAACAGCCACGACAAGTCTCGAGCGGCAAATTCGAACGGCACTTTTTTGTCTTCCCACAGCAGCTCGCCCTGTTGCACCTCGAGGTGTGAAACCGCCAGCGAGACGAGTTGTTCCACCGGTCTCTGATTGGAGGACAGACTGGCCGCCGGCACAGGCGCATTGGTGGCGCCATCGGGATAGGAAATTATGTGGACAACGGGATGGTCGAGGACCAGGGAATGTAATCCGACCGTCGTGCTAAGCAAGGAAATAATTTTCATTTCCGCCTGCACACGATCGACATGCAGAAATGGCGCTTGATCGGGAGCTTCGCGGCCGTGGATGGTCAGGTTGCGAGCGTCCACGCGTAGGCGGAACGGAATGGTGTGAAGTTCCCCGAGTTCGACGCGCCCGCCCGTGAGCTTCTCGGCCGCAGCGATGACCCGCCGGCGAACCATCCGCTGAAAGGAGACAGTCGTGACGTACCAGGCAAGAAAGCTGAAGCCAAGCAGGCTGAACACGCAAAAAGAGAGAAACAGTTTCCAGAGAATGCGCCTGCGCTCAGGAGGCGATGGTTCGTGCGGGGGTTCGGTCGGTGATTGGGACGAGGGTTCGATCGAGTGCCCGGCCGAGGCGTCCGTCGATTCTTCGGTCGGTTCTTCGGTCAACGATTGCTTTCTCCGGCGGAGGGTTCCGGGGCGAGGATATGGCTTCCAGAGCGCAGACTCGCCAGCCACCCGGAGAGCAGCTCATTCATTTTTTTCTCGGCCAGCAAATCTTTAATTCGGGTAAAGACTTCCGTCAACGGTGTGGCGCGGCTGCCGGCTTTCTTCATCTCAGGCAGCAACTGATCGCGGTAATAGCTCTCTACCGCCTGCTGATCGATGTGTATCGAGGGCCGGAGCCGGTCTTCCACGAGTTTCATCAGTTGAATCTGATCGCTTAGATGTTTCTCCAGCGACTGCTGGGTGAGTCCGTAGCGTTGCAAAGTGGCGTGCCATCCATCATCGGTGGCCGAATCGGGACGGAATTTGCGCACTTCGGCGCGGACTTCGGCGACGCGGGCGTTGACTTGCTCCGGAGAAGCCGATTGCGCTGGCCGCACCTGTTCCCGCAGCAATTCCTGATCGACCAGGCGATCAAGCGCGGCATTGCGTTCGGCTGAAGTAAACGAGTCAGGATCGCGGCCATTGGAGAGCGCTTCGAAGGCCACTTCCTGCTCCCAATCGCTTTGCAAGACCACATGGCCGTTAACGTTGGTGACAACGCGGTCGACGACCTGGCCGCCGAGCGCCGAGATCGTCAATGCCATGGCGAGAGCGATCGCAAGTGCGCATTGTCTCCCGATTTTGTAACTGGACGGGCGAGGGCGCCCATCGCTCCAATCCGTCTTTAGGTTGATCTGTTTCATCAGAACGACTGCCCTACGCTGAACGAAAAATTAAAATGCCCGGCGCGTTGATACCCAAATTGCCCCACCGAATGCCCGCTGTTGGTGGTCACGTTGGTATAGCTGGGAAAGTAGGGTGGATTCAAATTGTATCCGAAATCGAAGCGCAATGGTCCGATGGGTGTCTGATAGCGCACCCCCATGCCGACGGCGTGGGAGACATAATTGTAACTACAGCGCGAGTACACCGGAGCGGGAGCTGGTTTAAAACAGAGATCTTCGTCTGGCTGACGAAAGCGCGCCAGGCTGGGAAGCATCTCCTGGGGCCGGGCAAAGACATTCCCCATATCCTCAAAGATCGTAAAGCCGACGTTGTCATTCAGGTAAGGCACCCTGACGTTGGGGAAGCGCATCTCGAGATTGTTAAGGAACACGGCGCTGCCGCCAAGGGGGAATCCGGTGAAGGGGTCGCGTGGTCCTGCTTGATTTAACCCGAATCCGCGGTGAGAGTTGCCCCCGCCGCTAAAGAAACGCTCGGGTAGGGGGATAAGAGTTTCGCCGCCTGCCGCCGGCTGCGAGGGATCAAGTATAACCGTGCTTGCGAACGGATTTTCAAGGCCGACGGTTGTGGAACGGGCGAAAACAAATCCTTGCCCGGTGCTGCGATCGCGAAAGAAGGTGTGGTAGGTGGAATTTTTGATCAGCACGCGGCTGAAGTCCGCTTCTGAGCCGAAATAACTCGCCGCCACCCCGCCTTCTATGGTGGTGTAACTGCCGCGAGTGCTTTCCAGGTCGCTGTCGCGCCGGTTGCGAATATAAAGAAAATTGGGCATTCCTACCCGCGTGGGCTGGGAGAGGAGTGGGATCAGGTTGCTGGTGACCTCAATATCGGAAGCTTCGACGCGGCGGTAGCTGAAACGATAGGCCATCGTCGTCCTTTCTTCATCCCGAAGCCGGTACAGCACTTGCAAGACCTGGAAAGTGCCTTCCAGACGCCTCGAGGTAAAAGTGGAGACGTCTACCGTGTTGTCGTACAGCCCAGTAGCGGTGAAGCGAAGGTTTTCATCATTGAGAACGTTAGGGATTTCGTAACTGGTGAGCGCTCTCTGTTGCAGGTAGCCGAGGTTGCCCTTCATGGTGATGGTCTGGTGGCGGCCGCCCACGTTGATGCGGCTGACGCCGAGAGAGACCATGGGGCTGACGCCGGTTTGCCCGAGCGGCTGGTTGGTTCCGTATGAGGGTTGTCCGGTCTGGAATTCAAAACCGACGCCGTAATCGAAGGTGTAACGATCCGCTTCGCTCACGGTGACGAGCACATTCTTCCGCGATTCGGTGCCCTCGGGATTCTGGATAGCGGTGTCCACTTGCTTAAAAAGGCCAAGGTCATAGAGGCGGTGTTGACTCTCCAGCATGTCCTGCTGGCTGAGGGGCCCGCCCGGTTGCACCTTGATTGCCCGGCGCGCCACTCCGGGGCGGGTGTAGTGCAGCCCATCGACAAAGAGTTGATTGACGAAAAACTGCTCGCCTTCATGAATCGTGAAGGTCACTCCGACGCGCGGCAAGTTGTCCGATGACGGAACCGGAACATAGGCGACGTCAACGTTGGCGTTCGGAAAACCATTATTGAAATACCTGCTCAGAATCGTGTCGCGGTCGTCGGCCAGGCTCGATTCGTCAAAACCCTGGCCTTCAGCGGTGGAAATCTCTGGGAGTTGCTCCTGCGGAAGCGTATAGTTCCCCTCGATGCGGACCCACGCCACGCGCGTCTGCGGGCCCTCCTTGATCGTGATTTGAATAGCCAGCAGCGATGGGTCGTTCTGGTATTTGTTCAGGAGTTTGCTGGCGACTTCGGCCTGGCGGAAACCGCTCGCGCGATACAGCGTCTGAATACCCCGCACATCCTCTTCCAGCAACGCTTCGCTGTAGCGCCCATGACTGAACAGCCGTCCGGTGGCTTGGACCTGCATCCGGGAGCGAATCAGTTCGCCCGAAAAAAAATGATTGCCGGAAATCCGAATGGCCGCAAGTTTGTGACGGTCGCCGGGGCTGATGGAATAAACCACCTGTAAATTATTGCTCCCGGGCTCGGTGTGCTGGTTCACGCTTACGGTGGCGTCGAAATAACCAAGAGTCTGCAGATGATTCTGCAGGTTACGCCGCCCTTCGTTGAGCAGGTCATCGTCGACCGCGCCTTCCTCGTAGATGGGCACCAACTTCTTGAGCACATGCTGGCTGATCTTAAAACCCTCGGCGGCAATCGTCACGCGCGGGCCGCGATCCACTTTCAGGACATAATCCACGGCGTTGCGTTCGGCATGGTAGATGCGGCTGGCCACTTCAACTTGGGCGAGCAGACGGTTCTGCTTTTGATAGCGGGCGCGAATTCGCTGCAGGGCGCGCGTAATACGGTTGGCGACGACCGGAACGCCAGAATGCAGCTTGGCGATTTCCTCGATCTGTTCCGCGGAATAACCGGCATCGCCTTGCACCGCGATCTCCCCAACGCGGGCACGAGGACCGAGGCTGACATGAAAGGTCAGGTTGACCTGGTGTTGCGGTTCGTCGCGCTGTTCAGACTCGGTCACCTTCGAGAGGTGAAATCCGTTTTCTTCCAGCACACGCTGGATACCGGCGAGAGCGCGATCGAGCTTCTCTCGTGAGTACAGTTCTCCGAGTTGCAGGCGGGTGGCGCTGGCGAGCTGGTTTGCGGATGGATTGGTTGAAACGCCTTCTACCACCACTTTGCCTACGAAGAAATTAGCGACGGTAAGAAAGCGCAGCCGGACTCCGGTGGTTTCGGTGCGATCGGCTTCCGCCTGAATATCGGCAAATCGTCCAGTGGCAAAAAGGGCCTGCATCGCGTCGTGCAAGCTATCGCGCGTCAGAGGTTCGCCGATCTTCAGCGGCGTGGCCGCCAGCAGCAAAGCGGCCTCTTCCGGAGGAACGCCGGGGAGTTCGATTTGATCGATTGTCAAACCGAGATAGGGGGTGATTGTCCCAAATTGCGCTGACGATTCCGGTGCCTGCTGTCCGGCGGGTGGGAAGCCAGTCGCCAAGCTTCTGGTATTCGCCAGTGCCAGTAAGACGAGGAGCACAAGTAGAGGAATGTCATTTATCACCGATTGAGCTATCACTGACTGAGCTATCACTGATTGAGCGTGGCGGCGGCCGCGAGAAGCTGCCGAGCGTCGCTCGGCTTGGACAGCCGGCGCGGCCGTTCCTACGCAGCCTGTCTCCCCTCGGACGAGCAAAACGTCCCGAAACTCAAGCTGATTAACCACGAGACCTTTCGGGTTCGATGAAGCGCGAAACGGCACACGTTGCTCGCAGGATGAAGTTTGGTAACCGGCCCCTATAATACTGTCTGAACGGCTCACCGACCGTTAATCGCTAAGGTGAGCTTTTCGGAAATGGCCGCTTTGCTGAACCCGTCGCCCAATACGTTGCCCGGCGCTTTTCGCAACTGCGATCCTTACTCAAATGATCGCTACTCGCGGCAGGTGTTGTTTAAGGAAATCGGAGCCGAGGGTCAGAAGAAGTTGTTGCAGTCCCAGGTGGTCATTGTGGGATGCGGCGCTACCGGCTCTGTACTGGCTTCAGTGCTGGCGCGTTCAGGCGTGGGGACGCTGCGGATACTCGACCGTGACTACGTCGAGTCGAGCAATCTGCAACGGCAGTCGCTTTTTGACGAGAACGATGCGCGCGAATCGGTGCCGAAGGCAGTCGCAGCAGCGCGGCAGATTGCGCGCTTCAACTCCGAGATCGCGGTTGAATCTCGCGTGGCCGACGTGATTCCGGCGAATGTCGATACCCTGCTGGGCGGCTCCAGCCTGATTCTGGATGGTACCGACAATTTTGAAACTCGCTACCTGATTAACGACTGGGCCCTGCAACATAATGTGGCTTGGATTTACTCGGCGGCAGTCGGAAGCTATGCCGTCACCATGAACATTCTGCCGGGCGAAACGTCATGCCTGGCATGCGTCTTCCCTGAATCACCTCGCGGAAATGTGGAGACCTGTGAGACCGCAGGTATCCTGAATTCCGCCGTGAACCTGGTGGCGTCGATTGCGGCTACCGAAGCGTTGAAGTTTCTGGTGGGCGCGCGGGCGAAAATGCGGCGGACGCTGCTGTCATGGGATGTTTGGACGAACGAACGCGCAGAGGTGGCCGCGATTCATTCACGGGTGGGATGCCGCGCCTGCTCGGGAGACTTTGTTCATCTGGCAGGTGAAGGCCGACCTCACATTACTCTTTGCGGCAGAAATTCTGTTCAGATCCACGAGCGGCAGCGACCCGTCGACTTTGCCGCACTGAGCTCCCGCCTGCAGCCGCATGGCAATGTCCGTCATAATGAGTATGTTCTGAAGTTCTGGCGCGAGCCCTACGAAATAACGTTATTTCCCGATGGACGGGCGATCATCAAGGGTACGACCGACCCCG
>JBAVAA010000125.1:0-1723 GCA_049585515.1 Terriglobales bacterium
GTGTAATCCCGTCCACTCTTGAAGGAGCAAATCGTAGCCCGCCGCAGTGGGCTGGCCGAAGCGCCCGCTTTAGCGTGAGCAACTTGTTCAACAAACATCTCGCGTGCAATGGCCTTCTGATCCTGAATCTCGCGGGTGCTCATGATGGAACCCCTCGCATTGCTCTCTCGTTTCGACTTCCTGTTACCCGAAGTGAGAATGACGAGTGCACTGCTTCTAGATGAAATGGTGCTACATAACCAGAGCAGCGGATCCGTGTGACCACCTGCCCCCGGGAACGATAAAAACGTCGATTTGGTTGAACGCCTTTGAATTGTGTATTCAGCATCACCGGTGATTTCGGCAGATCGGCACCCACGCCTCACCTTCCAGGCCCGTAGGTTACTTCGGCCCAGTGCTCACGGCTGACGGAAAGCTCGATTGCGCGCCGAAATAACACTCGATGGATTCCAACTTTCCGTTCTTGATTCGGAGATACTCCACGTTCCGGAACGATTTACCGTTCTTGGTGTGGCAAAGATACTTCACAAAAGCATCCTCCCCTCCAGTGGTGACCCGCTCCAGGTCAAAATGTCCAATGAAACCAACCTGTGTGTCCCAGCATTGCCTTTTAAAAGTACTCTTGCTGATGTGGTCGTCGCCGGCCGCACTCGTAAAGGTGAAGTTGTCGGCGAGTAGGCTATCGAACGTGCCCAGGTCCTTCTTTTCCCACGCCCCATACCACCTGCGAATGATCTCCTCGTTGGCTAAGTTCTGCCCGCCCAATGCTCGAGCACTTGCCGGCCCCGGCAGGCTCGCGGCACCAACCAGCGCGCAGGCTCCGGTTGCAAGCAGGTTCCGGCGCGACACTGCGATCGTTGTCATTGTTCCTGTCCCTGTCATTGTCATTGTTCGTTCTCCTTTTCATGAACTGGTTCATGATCTAGTTGTGAAGCGCTGCGCACGATCTTGATGCTGACTGTCCGAGCATACAAACCGGTTGGTATGTCGCAGTGCCATACTGCTGCTTGAGACACCGATGCGATTAACCTCGCTTGCGGTTGCCCGGCGCGCGCAGGGACCGCAGCCATTCCACGATGTTTTCGACCCCCGCTTTCATCACTTTCGGATCCTGAGCATTCTTTGCCAGCGACGCATAGCCTTCGACCATCGCGATCAGTAAGCCCGCGGCGTCAGTGGGATCCACGTCGCGGCGGACGCTTCTGCGGGCTTGGCCCTCTCGCAAAACGGAGGCAACGGCCTCGCGCCAGGCATGGAAGATTATCTCCAACCGCTTCCGGAATCCCGCGTCGAGTGGAGACATTTCCTGCGCCAGATTGTTCAGCTGGCAGCCACCCCGCACATCGTGGGGCCGAACGGGTATACGTCGAACAGCGCCGATCAAAGCGTCGATAGGGTCCTTGACGCTCTGTAGAGGCCGCACCCATTTGCCGTGGACGTCGGGGGCGATGACCTCTTCGACGACAGCGTATCCCAGCGCTTCCTTGCTCTTGAAGTGATAGTACAGTGCGCCCTTGGTGACCCCAGCTACGGCCAGAATGGTGTCCAGGCTGGCACTCTGGAACCCCGATCTGTAGATCTCGCGGGACGCAGCCTGGAGCAAGCGCTCCCGCGTGCGCTCAGAATCGCGCAGCCTGGTCGCTCTACGTTTCCGACCCTTGCGTGCTGCCAACATACCAACCAGTATGTATGTTAATCATCTGAAAATCAATCGCAATTGAGG
>JBAVAA010000126.1:0-10042 GCA_049585515.1 Terriglobales bacterium
AATCGATGGCGCCGGTTTGCAGGATGCAGGTCTTCCACGCCTGTTTTCCGTCGCTCACAAGTTGAGGCGAATAGCCGTTCGGCATGCGTACAGCGCCCGGGATGAGAGCGATGACGAACACCGCGAGCAGGGCGGTGCGAAGCGCACTTTTCCGCCAGGTGAGGAGATGGAAATAAATGCCCAAGTAGGCGGGCACGAGCAATCCCATGTAGCGCGAGATTTGCGCTGCCTCGGGCATGCCGAGGCACACCCTTCCAATGGCCGCGTTGGCTGCAAAGAGAAGTGAAAAGCCAAGAAGAATAACAATGGTCCGATCGATCGGGCGGTTGGGGACAGACGAGTCCCGGTTGCGCCACAGACCTGCACCATGCCAGATGAGGATCGCAACGGCCGCGAGCGCGAAGAGGCTCCCGATCACCGATGCCAGAACTACCGTCCGCAGGCCGAGGAAGTAGGCCATGATCAGGGCGACGAACCATGGGTAGTTCAGAGGATGGGCGTCGGGAAAATGAAAACCGGGGACAGCTGGATCCCAGCGATAGTGATAGAAGAAGCCCGCCAATGATGCGAGCGCGATCAGCAGAGCCACTGCGGAAAGACTTGGCGATTCGACTCCGTTTTGAAATGCGTGCCGCAGGTCGAATATAAGAACGGCGATGGTAACCACTCCCATGAAAAAGCCGAAGCCGGTGTAGATCAGCAGGAAGTTGAGCATCAGAACAGCGGAATATCGCGCGACCGGTTTGGGAAGCATCCAAGCCAGGCAATACAGTCCAATCAGCAACTCTGGAATGGCGGAGTAAGACGGGTTCGCTTCGCCTACCAGAGCTTCCATCTGGGCAAAGGTCAGGAACAGGAACGGGATGGCGATGTCGGTGTAGTCGAGACCTCTCGAACCTTCTCTCGAACTTGGGCCGGCAAACAGAAGTTGCTTCAAACGCAGCGCGACCAGCGCGGCCGCCAGCAAAGATGCCACCATGAACAACGCTTCGGCCCGGGAGTTCCAGCGAGTCGATTCCAATACAAATTTGTCGAGCACCAGGCCAATGCCTTCGCGGTGCGGCCCATGCTGCCACGTGAAAATTTGCCAGAGGGAAGCGTGGTTAAACAGAGGCGTGTAAAAGTCCCATTGGTCCCAGTAGATGAGGTTCACCGAATAGCGCCAGACGGCCAGCACAATCCTGACAGCAACGGCCAGGAAAACCGTCGACACGACGATAAGGGGGAAGCGGATGCCATGTGAAGGCGAAGCCGCGGTTTGCGGCTCGGCTTCCACTTCGAGAGTTGGGACCATATGGAAATTCTAACGCGTGGCGCGCGCGCGTCAGCACTCCGAAGTAACGGCGGGCGCGCTTATGCCGCCATTAACGCGCGGTACATCTGATGGAAGGCATACACGCCTCTTTCCTGCTTTACGCTGTAGCGGCCTGCGTGGTAGCTGCGCGAATGGAGATTTTTCTGCACGATTTCGCAGATGGCGACGTCTTCGACCTGAATCTCGTCGCTGAATTGAACGGCTTTGCCGGCGGCTTGGCTCTGTACCTCTTTTTCGGGCAGATACCATTCGAAAATTGCCCGCGTGCGCTCGGGGCCGAGCGGCAGAATGATGTTGAGCGAGACGTTGTCGGGATAACAGTTGAGCATCCAGTTGGGAAAGACCCAGAAATAATCCGCGGTCAGGCCGTTTTCGGAATGCTGGCCGGACTGAATGCCCGATAGCTGGTAGCGGCGTGGCGTGGCGTCTCCCGGCTGTGCGCTGCGAATCCGAGTCCACTGCCGGACATACTGGTAGTAGGGCTCGACAGTATAGGCGTTGTAGTTGATTTCGCGATTGAGCGAGGGATGAACGCTTGGGACATGATAGCCCTCGAGATAGTTATCGATGTAAGTCTTCCAGTTACAGTTCATCTCATAAGTGCGGCGCTCGGAGAACTTCATGCTGGTGAAGTCGAACTTGGCGGCCTGAGCGGGTAATTCTCCCAGACACTCGCGCAGCGGGCGAGCCGTGGGATCGAGATTGACGAAGATAAGGTTGAACCATTCCTCTAAACGAACGGGGACGAGTCCAAACTGTTGAGGATCGAAGTCTTCGACGCCCTCGAATTCGGGAGTGGCGAGTAGGGCTCCGTCGAGGCGGTACGTCCATCCATGATAGGCGCAGCGGAATATTTTGCGATTGCCGCAGCCGGAGGCGGGGTTGCCGGCCCGATGGCGGCAAACGTTGTAAAAGCCTCGGAGAATGCGGTCGTCGCCGCGGACGATGAGCAGCGGCTCTCCGATGAGGTCGGAAGTGAAGTAGTCTCCCGGGTTTGCGGCCTGGCGAACATGGCCCACCAATTGCCAGGTAGAGGAGAAGAGCCGGGCCTTTTCCGCCGCAAACGTTTCGGGGTTGAAGTATGCGGGGGCGGGTAGAGTGGAAGCGCGAGCGATATCGCGCTCGGATGTTAAATGAAGGTTGGACACAGGCGCACCAGCGAGGCTCATTCTAGCGCAGCGCCGCGTAACTCATTGCATGGTTACGATTGGGGTGCCGCGTTGAGAAGGATCTCTCCCATACTTCTTTCGGGCTGATTGATCCCAATGCCAAACGCAAGAAAAAGGACTGGCGAGCGTTCCCCAGCATGGGGACGCGGCGTCTGGCAGGTGGTTTGAGAGATGGACGGAGATGAGGGCAACTGGCAAAATATGTCAATCGGCCTTTCCAAAAATGTCATATTGGTAGAATCGAGGCTGGAGGCTGACCGAGCGATCCTACAGATCCCGCTGAAAACACTCAGTTTGATCCAAAGGGACATCTGCCTTCCGTCACTTGGGACTCTGGCCCTAGGAGTGCGATAGTACAGCCGAGTTGGTCATCCAACGAAAAACAGTCAAACGGAGACGAGGACAATAAATGCGGAAACAAAGAGGCTTCTCACTGATCGAATTGCTGATTGTCGTGGCGATCATCTTGATCATCGCCGCGATCGCTATCCCGAACCTGTTGCGCGCTCGCATTTCGGCCAATGAGTCGGCCGCGGTAGGAGCGCTGCGCACCCTGAACACAGCTCAGATTTCGTACAACTCGACCTACCCGACGGTCGGTTTTGCGAGCGCCCTGACGAACCTGGCAGGCACAACCTGCGCCGGCACTGCGCCGACTTCAACCAGCGCTTGCTTGATCGACTCAGCTTTGGGAGGCGGAACCAAGAGCGGTTATCTGTTCACGCTGGGCAACGTCAGCGGAACTCCAGCCGCCACCTATAACTTTGTCGCCTCGCCAGTGGGTGTGAACCAAACCGGCGTGCGCTACTTCTGCTCGTTCGCGGACGCGGTTGTGCGCTCCAGCACTGCTTCGATCGGCGCAACGTCCTGCGACGGCACGATCACGCCGCTGCAGTAGCTTCGACTTGATGTTGGCAAAGTACCTGGGGGAGGGTACCAAGCCGGAAAGAAGCAGAGGAGAAATCCTCTGCTTTTTTTTGTTTATGGGAAGTTCTTGCCGGAGTGCCGATCCAGAACGAAGACACCTCTTCAACGGCTGAACGGCGCTCAGGCGCAGCTTCAGCGATTCGGCGGCGCCTGCTCCGGCGCACTCCCGAAATCGACTGACAAAAAATGTCATGTCTTTCCCGAAGGAACGCGGAGAACGGCCGCCGCGCTGCGAATCGCAACGCATTTGCAACGGCTTAGGAACCTCCGGAGATTAATGGAGTCCGGCATTCAACGTGCATAGGCAGATGTGAGGACGAGACCGGAAGTGCTTGCCGGGAATCGGGGAGATGCAATGCGAAAGACCAAGGGATTCTCACTCATTGAATTGCTAATTGTCGTAGCTATCATTCTGATCATCGCCGCGATCGCGGCGCCAAGTTTTCTGCATGCGCGAATGGCGGCCAATGAATCGGCCACGGTGGGCACTCTTCGCACCCTGAACTCAGCCCAGGTTACATACAACTCCACCTACCCGACGATCGGCTTTGCCAGCGCGCTGACGAACCTGGCAGGCACAACCTGCGCCAGCGTTTCGCCTACGTCGGCCAGCGCTTGCTTGATCGATTCGGCTTTAGGAGGGGGCACTAAGAGCGGCTATCTGTTCGTTCTCTCCGGGGTAAGCGGCACTCCGGCCACGACCTACCAATTTGTGGCCACGCCGGTGGGCGTGAACCAGACGGGCATCAATTACTTCTGTTCGTTCGCGGATGCGGTGGTGCGCTCCAGTTCAGCCGCAATCTCGACCTGCGACGGCTCGGTCGTTCCGCAACAGTAGCGCAAACAGCGGAATCCTGGGCGCCTTGACATTAGTTCGGACCCGTTACTGACCTGGTCCTGGGCCCCGGGTGCCGGTTTACCTTCGTAATCGCCTGGCGGCAGCCAGACTCGCCTGAAGCGCACCCGCATTGCTTATAATTATTTCGTTGGGAATGAATTCCGGAATGAAAATTCCGAAATGAAAAATTCCGTATTGAACACCACGCTAGAGGCTCGTTTCAACACTCACCATGGCTGCAATTGAAATTCTCGACCTCGAAAAAAATTACCAAGTGGGATTCTGGCGCAAACGGCCGAAGGTTGCGCTGCGGCCGCTTCGCCTGACGGTTCAGGAGGGAGAAGTCTTTGGCTTCCTGGGTCCAAATGGCGCGGGCAAAACTACAACCCTGAAACTCCTGATGGGGTTGGTGTTTCCAACGGCGGGAACGGCGCAGATTCTGGGACTGGACATGGACGATCCGCGGGTGAAATCGCAGATCGGATTTCTACCCGAACAGCCTTATTTCTACGACCATCTGACGGCTCGAGAGCTGCTTAACTATTACGGGCAGCTTTCCGGAGTTCCGGCGAAAGATCGCTCGGCGCGGGTCGAGCGCATGCTGGCGCGGGTGGGACTCAGCGATTCGGCGGGCGTGCAGTTGCGGAAGTTTTCGAAAGGAATGTTGCAGCGGGTGGGACTGGCGCAGGCGATTCTTCACGATCCGAAGCTGGTGTTCTTAGACGAGCCGATGTCTGGGCTGGATCCGATGGGACGGCGCGAGGTTCGGGACTTGATCCAGCAACTGCGGCACGAGGGAAAGACGGTTTTCTTTTCGACGCACATCCTGTCGGATGCGGAGGCGCTTTGCGACCGGGTGGGGGTCATCCATCAGGGCGAGTTGCGCGGGGTGGGAGCGGTGGCGGAATTGACTTCGGAGACGAAAGGCAGGGTTGAGATTGTCTTCTTCGCGCAAAGAGTGCCGGCAGCCCTGGCGAGCCTGGGGGTCGAGGCGCGGGTGAGCGGCGATATGGTGAATGCGGTGCTGCCCGAGGAGCAGCAGGACGCGGCCTTGGACGTGCTGCGGGGGGAGCGCATCAAGCTGATTTCGTTGACTCCGGTGCGCCGGTCGCTGGAGGAATACTACATCCAGAAACTGCGGCCTATGGAAAGCCACCAAGACGCGGAACGAAAAGAAGTGAGCCGGAAAGGGGTGGGGGTATGAATTCGCGGATCGGATACATCGCCTTCAACACTTTTCGCGAGGCGGTGCGCGACCGCGTGCTGTACAACCTGATCGCGTTTGCGCTATTGCTCTCCGGGGCGGCGATTCTAGTGGGAGAAGTTTCCATCGACATCGAGCGGCTGGTGGTGGTCAACCTGGGTCTAACGGCGGTGTCGCTGTTCGGAGTAGTCATCGCCATCTTCATCGGGATCGGCCTGGTTTCGAAGGAAATCGAAATGCGAACCCTGTACACGGTGCTGTCGCGTCCGGTCCGCCGCTGGGAGTTTGTCGTGGGCAAGTTTTTCGGGCTCACGGGAACGCTGGTGGTGAACACATTTCTGATGGCGGTGGGCGTGTTGCTGGCGCTGCTGTATGTGGCCCACAGGTTCGAGAAAATGGATGCGCGGGTATTGGTGGCGCTTTACTTTATCGTGCTGCAGTTCCTGATTGTGTGCGCGCTGGCGCTGTTTTTCTCGTCCTTTTCCACGCCGCTGATGTCGGCGGTTTTCACGTTCGCACTGTTCGTGATCGGAAGCCTGGCCGACGACCTGCGGGGCTTCGCCAATATCACCCACGGAGTGGCGGGCATGCTAGCGAAGGCCGTTGCCTATCTGGTGCCGAACTTTTCCGCATTGAATGTGATCAACCAAGTGGCGCACGGAGACGCGATACCGGGCCGCTTGATCGTGTTTAACACCGTGTATGCACTGATGTACTCGACCATGGCAATCTCGGGGGCGGTACTCATTTTTCAGCGCCGGGATTTGAAATGAGCCGGAATCTGAAATCAAAATGAAAGTGACGGCGACCGGACGTGTGAATCTGGTGGCGCTTGCCGTGCTGGCGGTCTCGATGGCCGGCGCGATCGCAACGCTTTATGCGATCGACCGCACGCCGCGGGTGTCGGTGGCGCAGGAAGCGCTTTATCTGCGCTCCTCCAAAGTGCTGCGGCGGTTGAGTCTCGGCTACACCGGACTGGTCGCCGACATCTATTGGACACGCGCGGTGCAATATTTCGGGCAACAGCATCACAACGGTTCGAGCGATTTCCGGCTGCTGGCGCCGCTGCTCGAAGTGACGACGGAATTAGACCCCCGGCTTCTTCCGGCGTATGAGTTTGGGGCGAATTTTCTGGCTCCGAAACCGCCGAACGGCGCGGGACTCCCAGGATCGGCGCTGCAGTTGATGAAGTACGGAATCGAGCACAATCCAGACCAGTGGCGGCTCTACTACAACCTGGGATTCCTTTACTACACCGAGCTGAAGGACTACGCTCATGCCGCGGATGCGTTTGCCGCGGGGGCAAAGCTTCCGGTGACCAACCAATTCATGCCGATTCTGGCGGCACGGATGGCGCAACATGCGGGCGAGTTCGATACGGCGCGCATGTTGTGGTTCACCGCCTATCAGAGCACAAAAGAAGCACAGGTGCGGGAGAATGCGGTGCAACACTTGCTCGCCCTGCAAGTTGATGAGGAAGTAACGCGACTGGAGCAGGTGGTCGAAAAGTACCGAGCCGAGACCGGACGACTGCCGGAGAGTATGGGCGACCTGGAGCGCGCCGGTTTTATCCACGGAGCGCAAGTCGATCCGAAGGGGCATCTCTACAAGCTGATGCCGGACGGGCGGATCGAAGTGCAGGATCCCGAGAAGCTTTACTTCATCACTAAAGGACTTCCGCCGGGAGTGGCGCCGCCGCAGCCACCAACTCAATTGAGTCACTGAGTCATTGAGTCATTGAATCACTAAAAAAACAAAAATGATTCAATGTCTCAATGATTCAATGTCTCAATGCTCTTCGTAATCTGTGGACTTTTGTGCGCGAGTCTACGCCTGCGCGCCGGCGGCAACGCTATGGCGACATGGAGTACGACTGGGAGCATCGTGTCAACACAACCAGCGGCACCGTGCGTTGGCGGGACCGGTTGCTGGGATTGTTTCATTCTCCTTATCAGCCGACTGATCCGGCCTTGTTTCATGAAATGATGGCCAGCCTGGCCATCTTGTCCGAACAATTCGCGTTCAATGCATTTACATTCGTCGATCTTGGTTCGGGCAAGGGACGAACGCTGCTGATGGCTTCGCAATACCCGTTTCGACGGATTATGGGCGTGGAGCTTCTACTCGCCCTGCATCAGATCGCGCAGGAAAACTTGGCCCGCTACAAAAGCGAATCGCAGAAGTGCTTTAACTTAGAAGCAGTCCGCGGCGACGCTACCGACTTCTCGTTTCCTTCCGAACCCCTGGTGCTTTATCTGTTTAATCCGCTGCCAGAACCGGGGCTGCGACGGGTTGTAACCAATCTTGACCAGAGCCTTAGCGCCTATCCGCGGGACGTGTATGTGCTGTATCACAATCCGTTGCTGGAGGAGGTGCTGGGTGGTAGCACTTGGCTGACTAAGATCGGCGGTACGCAGCAGTACTCCATCTATGGTTTCAGGAGAGCCGCCAGCTAGCCGGCGAACATTCATGTGTGATTCACAGACGGCGAGCAGTGGGCAAAGTAGAATTGAGGAGGAGACTAGAGATCATTGAATCGGCATTTTTTTCTTGATTTGCTCTTTATTGGTTCGCTCCTGGCAGGGATCGCCATTCCGGCGCCTGCCGAGGATGTCCTCCGGCTCGCCCGGGCCGTCGATGACCACTACAACCACCTGCGTAGCATGCAGTCGGACTTTATCGAAATCTACCGGGGGGATGGGCCGGAGCGGGTGGAATCGGGCACCTTATGGCTCAAAAAGCCGCGCAAGATGCGGTGGGAATACCGTTCTCCAACTGAGAAGCTGTTCATCAGCGACGGCCAAGTTGTGTGGTTTTATGTGCCGGCGGAACAGCAACTCCGGAAGACCACCCTTAAGAAACTCGACGACTGGCGGTCGCCCCTGGCCTTCTTGCTGGGCAAGACCAAACTAGAGAATGAGTTACAGGGACTTTCGAAAGCTGCGGATCAATCCCCTTTGGTCCCAGGCGACACAGTGTTGCGCGGGGTTCCGCGAGCCGAGTTTCAGCAAAGCGTGGCGGGGCAGGTGAATGAGGTGCAACTGGAGGTCACACCCTCTGACGAGATTATCCGCATCGTAATGATCGGAGCGGACGGGGCGGAGACGGAGTTCCGGTTTGCGGGCTGGAAAGAGAATGTGGAAGTGAGCGACAGCCGGTTTCAGTTCACTCCGCCGCCGGGAGTGGAAACGGTGGAAGGGGCAATCGGACCGTAAGGGGCTTTCCCCGGCCCTCTTTCGGCATCGCTAAAGCGATCCGCCCATGCGAAGCTGAAGGGTCGCCCTGATGCGAAAAGGTCTGGTTACTTGAGTACCGCACGGAAGGTCAGGTCACCTAAGCGCTTTCAGAACAGAATGTTACACTTGGAAAAGACAGTCAAACACTAGCTGGGGCCTAGGACACTCACTAGCCAATGCCACAATTTTTGGTTAAAGTCGCCGACGAACAGGGCCATCTGCGGCAGCAGGTGGAACAGGGGTATTCCGAGGCGGAGGTGCATGACCGCTTCACGCAGCAGGGCTACCTGGTGTACTGGGTCAAGCCCAAGACAATTCTTAGCACCGGCGGCGGGCAATTCGGGAAGCGCTCCGGCAAGCTGAAGCAGACTGCGTTTTTGATCTTCAACCAGCAGTTTCTAACGCTGATCAAGGCAGGGCTGCCGATCCTGACGGCGCTGGATCTATTGATCAAGCGGCAAAGGGACAAATTCCTGTTGCAGTTGCTGGAAAACGTACGCGAGCGCGTAAAAGGCGGCGAGTTGCTGTCGGATGCTTTCGCGGCGCAGCAGGTCTTTCCAAAGATGTACACGACCACTCTGCTGGCGGGTGAAAAGAGCGGCAGCATGGAAGAGGTGTTGGGACGCTATATCCAGTATCAGCGGATGGTGCAGACGTTCCGCAAGAAACTCTTGGTGTCGCTGGTGTATCCGGCGCTGCTGATTTCGGTAGTGACGATAATGTTGATTTTTCTGATCACCTACGTGGTGCCGAAGTTTGCGGACTTATTCAATAGCCTGGGAGCCGATCTGCCGGCGATCACCGTGTTCATGCTCTCGCTAGGTCTGCACGCGCAGAAGTATGGGTGGATGGTGCTGGTGGCAGGAGTAGTGGCGGTTTTTCTGCTGTTGCGGTGGAAGAGGAGCGATAAGGGAGCCGAACGCGTTGACAAGATTCTGTTGTCGTTACCGCTGCTTGGGGAAATCCGGCTGAAATATCAGGTGGCGAATTTCTCGCGCATTCTAGGGACACTGCTGCAAGGCGGGCTGCCTCTGGTGCCGGCGATGCAGACAGCGGGCGAATCGATGAGCAGCCGGCAGATGTTGAACAGTGTGACGGCCGCGGCGAATCGTGTGAAAGAAGGACAGAGCCTGGCGCACAGCCTGGAGGACCAGAAGTTATTTCCCGATCTGGCGGTGGAAATGCTGGAGGTTGGTGAATCGACGGGTGCGCTGCCGGCGATGCTAAATTCGGTGGCCGAGTTTTACGAAGAGGATGTGCAGACGGCCCTGAGTGCGGCAATGGCGCTGATCGAGCCGCTGATCCTGATCGTTATGGCGGTTTTTGTGGGCGGGATATTGATCTCTCTTTATA
>JBAVAA010000127.1:0-4446 GCA_049585515.1 Terriglobales bacterium
TCACCAGGAACGCCCGGTGCGCGATCGCGGCGTGATCGAGTTTGTGGGAAGAAGGTAAGGGCAGCCCGGCGAACCGTGCTGCCCCCACTTGGAGGACACCCTTCAGAAGTGGAACCCGAGTTGAGCCGTCAGCGAGCGAGGCGTCACGTAGTGCGTCCCGCTGAAGGTCGAGAGGAAGTTATACAGCGCCGTTTTGTTCGCGATGTTGACGGCAGTAAGCGTCAGGCTCCATTTGTAATGGTCGCCTTTGAACAGGTTGTCGTCACCCACCGCAACATCAAACAGATTGCGCGACGCGATACGCGGAGGATTGTGATCGTCGTTTTCGGTTCCCGGCGCGGGTATCTGCAGAAGAGTTGACCCGTACTGCGTCGCAAGGCACTGGTTATTGGGACTTATAAAAGTTCCAAGAGGATTCGTTGGGGTAGGCGGCGTGGCGTGGACTCCGTTGCAAAACAGTCCCGCTTCAAACTGTTGATCGGCGCTTAGTCCCGACGTATCCACAATCATATCGGTGCCGTTGGGGCCGTTCGCACAGTTACCTCCGGCGCAGGGGGCCGGGCCGGCCACCAGGCCGCTGTCGTACCGCCAATTGAAGCCAAGCCAGGGACCGATCTTCCAGGGTTGGTACTGCATGTGACCGGTCAGGTTAAACTTTTCGTCGTGATCGATTCGGAATGGGCCGGATGCCGACGGAACCGCGCCGGCACCCCCGATCTGCGGCGTGAAAAACCGGGCCGCCACACTCGAGAACACCACAAGCCCGCTAAATCCGTGAAGGTTCGGAACGCTCACGCGCCCCGCGTATCCCGGAATCTTAGAACGGTCCCACTCGATCGGGAAAGTGATGGGTGTGGCGCCCAGCACGCTGAAGTCGTAGGCATTGTGCGTGTACTTCCAGATGTACTCGCCCGAGAAAACGAGGTATCTCCCGAAAGCCTGCTGCAGCCCGGCGTGGAATTCGTTGCGCCAGCCCGGACTAAACGGAGTCGGACCGAGCGGAACGTTGGGATTGCACAACAGCAGCGGATTCACGACCGCGTTGCCGCACCCTATGTCGGAGAGCACCAGGTTTTCATTGAACGGGGTCTCCATCGTTCGGGCGTAGGAAACGCGGAGCACGGTATTGGTCCGCTTGATGTTGTAGGCAATGCCAAGGCGAGGTTCGGCTTCCTTGTGTGTCGTCAGCCCGTTGTAGAAATCGCCCCGCAATCCCAGATTGAAGGCCCAGTTGCCTTTGGTGATCGAATCCTGGACATAGAGCGCGAGTTCCTTGACGTCGGTGTGGCCGTTAAAGGTGTAGAGGCCGCTCATGGTCGTGCCCGGCGGGCAACCGTCATTGATGGCAGACGGAATGGGCCGGGTCAGATCATAGCAACCTAGCAAGGGATCGAAGGCAGCTATGTTCGGGTTGACAACACCGTCGTTCTTCTGCAGGCCAAGACCGGCGCATTGCGACGGGTCATTGGGGTTGGATGGTGCAGCGCCGGACCAGTACGGATTGCCGCTGCTGTCGAGGCATGGCGCGTTCAGCGTCGGATCGACGATGCCGAACGGGTCATGCTCGTCCAGAAACGTCTGTTCGTAGGTGGCTCCCAGTTTAAGGTTGTGAATTCCCTTTACGTAGGAGAGATCCGAGCGCAGACCCGAATTTAAGAGCGTGCGCCGCTGACTGACTGTTTCGCTCCCCACCGCGGGCGCTCCGAGATCCGCGAAGGGATTGGCGCTGGGATAGTAGTTGTACGCGTCCCGCCGGACAAAACCGCCCAACGTAAACACCGTCGTGGGGTTGAGCAATCGAGTCCAGGTAGGGGCGATATTGAAGGTCTTGATTTGGGAACGCTGGTCGGCGAAGCCGACAACATTGCCATTGGGATCGAGGCCGCCGTTAGACACAATGACTCCGTTCCACGGGGTTGCCAATTGAGAGTCGTAGGAATTTGGTGTTTGGAACCACGAGCGGGTGAATCCGAAGTTCAAGTGAATCGAATCGGCGTTCGTTAGTTGATAATCGACGCGGTCGAAGGCATTCTCCTCGTTGCCTTTGTCGTGCATTACCACAAATTCCGGCGGGTCAAGAAACCTGCCGCTGTTCAGGGCGCCGACCGAGATAAAGTTCCCCCACTTTGCTCCGCCGTAAGCGAGATCGGCGGTCACGTTGGAAGTTCCAAATGTCCCATAGGAACCGGTCACGCTACCATGAGGCGTGGTTACGCCCTGGCCTGACCGTGTGGTCGCGACGATCACAACACTAGTCTTGCCGCCGTATTCCGCCGGCGGCGCGCCGGATATGACCTCCAACGATTGCACCGACTCAAGCGGAATCTGGTTGGAGAAAACTTTGCTCTGCTGGTCAGTAATCGGTTGGCCATCCACCGAAAAAGAGTTTTCCGCGTGATCGCCCAGGCCATGGAACAGCCCGTTGGAGTCGGCGGCAATGCCCGGTGTGGTCAGCGTGACCTCCGAGCTTAGCGACGAAGACGCGCTTTCCAGGGGGAGCTTGTCGAATAACTCTTTGTCCACATCCGTGTGGAAGGTGGGATCGTTTTCCACCAAATCCTCTCCCGCCTCTACCGTGACGGTTGTGGAAGATCCAGTGACGCCCAGAGCCACCTTCACATTGGTGGGAACTGCCGACCGCACCTCAACATCCTGAGCGGTCTCCGCAAAGCCCGTCGCCTTCGCAGTCATGTGATAGGGATTAAACGGCACATTGGGAAAACTGAAATTGCCCTTGCCGTCAGTCGTGGTTGTCCGGTCATATTGGCTGACTGGGTTATGAATCTCTACGGTTGCGTTGGCAACCACCGCGCCCGAAGGGTCCAGAACGGTACCATTAAGAGTTCCCGAACCTCCGCCCGACTGCGCATTGGCGGCCACAACAGTCAATACCAAGGCAACGGCTACCATAGCCGCGGCCAGACAGCTCTTATGAAAGAAATCCATGATTCCTCCAGGAAATGGGTGCCCGGGCGAATCCGATCATGTTGAGATCGGCAATCGCAGCTTAGGAAAAAACCGGTTTACTGGGCGGGGGATCAGAGCGTGGGTGGAGGACGAATAAACTCGCAGGTGATGGGATGAAAAACCGGGGAAATTTCTTCAACCGAAATGGCCAGCGCCGCCGTAGCCAGGAGCGGCGCCGACGCAACCGTCTGCGTGCTAACTCCAGCATGAGCGGTCGCGCAAATCGAGCAGGTGTGGTGGGAGGTGGCTGAATCCTCGGAATGCGAGTGGGTCGCTTGTACAACGCCCATCACGCACACCAGCGCAATGCAGAGCAAGCACACAGCTCTTGCGAATACGCCCCGATTTGCCGAAACCCTCAACATGTCATTTATGCTGAAGCAGATTTCTCTGAATCTACACCGAAACAACGGACGAGCGCAACGAGATCAGCCCGGCGCTTAGCCGCAACTAGTCACACCCTACGCACGGCGCGGCAACCGCACCGTCTTAGCAGCACGCACAAGGCTTGCCGCGCATCGCCTGCCAGCTTTCCCATAAAACGAGCGGGATAATGAGCAACGCCGCAACGGGATCGGCCCACTCTACGTGCCAAGCTGCGTTGACCGCCAATCCCACCAAGGCGATGAGTGAAAGATAAGCGCATAATCCCGATTGTGCAGCGTCGGCCCTCATCGCGGCACTACCCGTGGCTTGCGACAAACGGCGCTTCTCCTTCGCAAGCCATGGCATAACGGCAAGGGCGGCAACCAAAATGGCTATTCCGAGAAGTGTCGGTCTGGATCGGCTGTATCCCAGCAGGCTCAGGGCCGAACTGATCGCGACATAGATAGCAAGTGCGAGCAGCAAGGCCCCCGCTACTTGGGCAGCTTTCTTTTCCGCTTCCTCATGAACACCATTGACGCGGAACCTCCACAGCACAACGGCCGCTGAGAAGAATTCGATAGCGCTATCTCCGCCGAACGCGAGCAGGGCTGGGCTATGCGCCCTCCACGCTGCAAACAACGACACAACGGCCTCTACGGTCATCCAGACCATGGTGAGCACCTGCACCCGCCGGACGCGGCCGAGAGCTTCCGGGGCGGCATTCTGCAGCATTGGCGGCATTTGAAATGAACTCGTGCTCGTCGAATCATAGCGTAGGTCAGGGTGAGAACCAACAAAAGCACTATCGCTGGCGACGGCATTTTGCGGACAATCGTGGAAGGTTTGGAATCGGCGTTCTCGCCGTCACTCGCTGTCGCAGCGCCACCTGCGTCTTAATTCGATCTTCGATCTTGCCGGACCGCCTGTTCCATGCCCGGCCCGTTGAGAAGTCAGACTCAGGGAGAAGTACTTATGTCGGGACAAGTCATTTTGTATTTTGAAGACCAATCGGATGCTCTGCGCTTCGCCCTGGCCGCAGGTTCGGTGATGGCTGGAGATGGGCCGGGGGCCCGCGACGATTTGGTCCTGGAAACAGCGCGAGTTACCCGCATC
>JBAVAA010000128.1:0-10308 GCA_049585515.1 Terriglobales bacterium
CTCCAGAATTATTCGAAATATGGGAAGGCAGCGCGATCATCTATGCGCAGGAAAACGCAAGCGCCGACGATGATCCGGGACGCTGCTTCGCTATAACAGCCGGCCCGGGAGACAAGATCGTCGTGCCACCGGGATGGGCGCATGCCGTCATCAATGCCGATCCTAACACCCGTATGATGTTCGGGGCCTGGTGCGATCGGCAGTACGGATTTGTATATGACGCGATCCGTGCGCACCACGGTCTGGCGTGGTTCCCAATCCTTGATCATCAGACCCTGGACGGCCAGCATAAGATTCACTGGGAGCCAAATCCGTCTTATCGGTCCAGCAATCTCTCGATTCGGGGCCCGCGTGCCTATCCGGAACTGGGTTTGGATTCGTCTACACCCATCTACGAGCAATTCGCCAAGGATCCCGATAGCGTCCAATGGGTCTCGGAACCGGCACGCGTCGCATCGGTGTGGCCTGCTTTCGAAATGTAGCCTCGCTTGAATGCGCGCGCCCTTTATCAACTAGCGACATCAGTTAGCCACGCCGAGCTGCTGCTCCAGTTGCTCGAGCGATACTCCCTTGGTTTCAGGATAAATGGCCGCGACCAGAATAAAGTCAATCAGCATCATGGTCGCGAAAAAAAAGAACGGCGTTGCGCTCGATTTCTTCGCGAGCACTGGAAATAGACCGGATATTAACGCATTCATAACCCACAGTGTTGAAGTCCCGATCGCCTGCCCCTTGGCGCGAACGCGCGTTGGAAAAACTTCACTCATGTAGACCCAGATCACGGCACCTTGGGAGATTGCAAAGAAACCCATGAAAGCCATGACCATCCAGACCAGCCATGACTGATGCGTGCCGGTGCGGAACATTTCTCCGATCGCGGCCAGAAAGATGCAGACTCCCGCGGTTCCGGTGAGCAAAAGCTTCTTTCGGCCAAACTTGTCGATCACGGTCATCGCAAGCAGCGTGAAAATCAAATTCGTGAATCCGATGGTCACCGACTGCATGCCGGCCGAATACTTGCTCGCTCCAGCTGCCGCAAAAATGTCATTCAGGTAGTACAGGCAGGCGTTGATGCCGGTCAGCTGATTGAAGGCCCCCGCAGTCACGGCCAGTAAGATTGGTAGCGCATATTTCCGCTGCAGAATCGGCTCGCTCACGGAACTACGCTCCAGATGAATCGAGGCCGCGATTGAATTCAGTTCCTGCTCGGGATTCTTGTTGCCGGTGAGCCGCAGAACCTCGAGCGCTTCCTGCGTTCTATTCTTCAGGGCCAACCAGCGCGGGCTGCGCGGAATGAAAAATAACATCAAAAGAAAGAACAGCGCCGGCACAGCCGCGACCCCCAACATCCAACGCCATTCGAGCAGCCCCAGATTCATTCGTACGATCAGGAAGTTCGACAAGTAGGCGAGCAGAATACCCGCCACGATACTGACCTGGAAGCAGCCAACCAGACGTCCGCGCCACTGCGCAGGCGACAACTCGGCGATATACATTGGCGCAAGAACTGACGACCCGCCAATCCCTAATCCTCCGATGATGCGGAAGGCGATCAGCGATCCCCAATTCCACGCCAACGCGCAGCCCAGCGCCGACAACAAATAGAAGACAGCCATAATCCGCAGACTGTCGCGACGGCCCCATCGCTCTCCTGGATATCCGGCCGTCATCGCGCCGATCACAGTGCCCCATAGAGCGCTGGAGACGGTCAATCCTAATAAAGAAGGAGTGAGACTATAGACGTCGGTCAATTGGTGCGTCGTTCCGGCGATGACGGCGGTGTCGAACCCAAACAGTAGGCCGCCCAGAGCACTCACGAAGGTGCTCTTGACCAGGTATCCGTTTATTCCCATGAGCCTCGTTCCCTCACATGAATGAACGAATACTAGCGAAAAGAACAAAATTGGTCTACGAAATAGCGGGTTTAGACGGTATAAACTTACGATAGTTGGCGATTGGTACGTTGATTTTTGCCCGTTCGAGGAATATCGATGCGTTTTCGCAGCGATCTGGATCGTCGCACTTTCCTGAAACTAGGGGCGGCCGGAACGGCTGTGGCCGCGATCAACCCTTCGATCGGTGGGGCTCCCCAGGGCGCCAACCGCACCTTCTCATCTCCGCCAACCTTGGCCGACATGGCGGCGGATCGGCTGACCTACCGGCTGCGCGATCTTTTCAACTGTCCCGTGGCGATGAACGAGTGGGGCTACGCGCAAGTCGCGAAATCAGTCTCCGCGATCACTGCCATTTCGTTTCCGCCGTACGCTTGTTGCGGCGTTCCTGAGACCGCCTGGAGTCCGGGCTTTCTGCTGACTTGTGAAATTTTTCTGAATGGCCGCTTCCTCGCGATCGCGGCTCCCCCCGACGGCAATGTCGAGTATCAATGGTTTCCGCATTGCGTTGTTCGCACGCAAACAGCCGACAACCTGCAATTTTCCACCCGTATGTTCCTCCCGAGCAAGCATCGCGCCGTCGTGCAATCGATCGCCGTAAAAAATCTCAGCGCGGCCCCCCGCCGCTTCTCGCTGGCGTTCGATATGCGAGCAGCCGTCGCCAAGAAAACGAAACCGTGGTTCGTAAATTCTCCAGGGGAGGCTGACAACCGCGTTACGTGGGACGCGCAGCGAGGCTGCCTTCTTTTTGAGGCGAAACATTCCGAGATCGCCGCCGCGCAGGGTTTCCATCCCGCGCCGAGTCGCGTGGAGCAAACGCGGATGTTGCACTTCGACATGGAACTCGGCCCAAGGGAACAGAAGGATCTCAACTTCGTGCTAGCAATTGCCGAAAACGGCCGCGCCGCAATCGAACTTTACGATAGCCTGCAAGCGCGCATCAGCGATCTCGCGGCAGAAAACGAGGCGTCCTTTACCAGCCTTATTCGCTCTGCATTCACACCCGACAATTCAGCTTTCAGCGGAAATCTCCCGCGCCTGATTACAAATGATGAATCGCTCTGGAAGCTATACCACAACGGTTTTGCCAATCTGCTGTTTGCTCGCCGACTCTCCCCCGATTCAGCGTACGGCCCGGCTTATCTGACCCTGAGCGGGCATGTGCTCCCAACTCTCAGTTTCCCGTGGGATACCTCGATGACCTCTCTGGCGCTGGCGCTGCTCGATCCGATTCCACTCCGTAACCTCGTCGAGGTCTGGCTGAAGGGGGGAATGCACGAACATCATTCCACCGACTATGTGTCGGGAGAGTCCGTGGGTCCATGGTATGCGGCGAATGACACCGCGATTGTTCGCTGCGCCTGGCGCTATCTCTGCGTCACCGGAGACTTTGCCTGGCTGGACAAAAAGATCTCCGATCATACCGTTCTCGATCACCTCGATGATCATGCCGTCTATTGGAAAAAACTCGACCGCCTCGGACACGGTCTCGCCGACTATGGAACGATCGAGAATCTGCTCGAGGTCGTCAGCACCTACTTGCACGAAGTAGCTGGAATGAATGCCGGCAACGTGCGCAGCATGCGTGTGGTTGCCGATCTGCATGAACGTCGCGGCAATGCGACGCGCGCCAAACAACTGCGCAGCGAGGCAACCGATTTGTCAGAAAGGATCAATCGCCTGCTTTACGTCGATGGCAAGGGTTATTGGCGTTGCGGCCAGCCTGATGGAACGTTCAACGAAGTTCGGCACTGCTATGACTTTCTCGCGGTCGTCGACAACATGGTGGAGGACCTGACGCCGACGCAGAAACAGGAAATGAATGCGTTTTTTTGGAACGAACTGCGCAGCGAGAAATGGATGCGAGCGCTCGCGCAAGGCGACGCCGACTCGACCTGGAACATCCGCCCCGACCATAGCTGCTTAGGCGCGTATGCGGCGTGGCCGCCGATGACGGCCAAGGCTCTATACAAAATCGATTCCACAGACCGAATCGCACGCTGGCTGCGGGAGGTGGCCAAGGCTGGCAATCAAGGTCCGATTGGCCAGGCCCATTTCGTCGAGGATGTATATCCGCCCGTCAATGGTGGAGCTTTCAAGTCTTCCGAAGACGCGCCCTTCATCGAAGACTGGTGCTGCATCGCGGCCGGCGCTTTCACGGAACTCGTGCTTGACTCGATCTTCGGCGCGGAACTTACTCTGGCAAATGGGATCAGGGTGAACTCTCACCTCGGGAGCTTCGATTCCAGCGCGCGATTAGAAGGCGTGCGCTACCAGGGAGGTTTGTACACAATCACGAAAGACGGAGCACAGCGCCAGAAAGCGTGACGTCCTAGAAGCCAATCTGCTTAGACGCGCTCCACCTTGACGCCCAGCTTCACGAAAGGCGCAACCATCTCATCGGTGGCCGCCGTGTCGGTTACCAAGACATGCAATTCTTCTGGTTTGCAGATTCGCCAATTAGCGACCTTGCCCAGTTTGCCGCTATCGACGACCGCGACCCGACGCCGGGCAAGCTTCATCATCGCCGAATTGAGTTCCGCCTCATCCGCATTGAAACAACTTGCGCCCCAAGTGGCATCCATGCCATCGGCCCCGATGAACATGGTGTTGATCAGCATGTTATCGAGCGATCGCAAAGCGGCCGTGCCGACCAGCGAGAACCATTCGCCGTGCAGGTGTCCGCCTGTTACGAAAACGTATACATCTTTGCGCTGGGACAGCTCCATCGCGACATTGACCGTGTTCGTGACGACGGTGATGTTGTAGTTGATCGGCAGTCCACGAATCACTTCGGTTGTAGTGGTTCCGGGAGTCAATGCTATCGTTTCTCCCGCAGTGATGAGCGCTGCGGCAGCACGCCCAATGCGGCGTTTTTCGTCGGCGGCATGTTCTACCTGCGCCAGGAATGATTGATCCCGCCGGAATGACTCGTAGAACAGTGGTTCAATCGACACCGCCCCACCATGGGTCCGTCGCAACAGCCCCTTCTGATCCAGCGAATCCAGGTCGCGCCGTACGGTCACGACCGAAACACCCAGTTGTTCGCTCAGAGTTTCCACGGCAACCCGTCCGGTTTGCTGGAGGCCGGTGAGAATCGCCGTAAAGCGCACCCGCTGTTTGTCCTGGGACGCGCCTTCCGACTCTGGCTGTCCACTCGGGCCAATTCCGTGCCTTTGGGGCCGTTCACGCGTCATACAATGTGTTCCTTCACACCGCTCTCGCGGTCAGGAAAGAAAGCTCTTCCGTACCCGCGTTTTGCGATTCAGCCCAAAACGAAAACTGTTGAAGCATACTACCGCAATTCCTGGGATTACAAAAAGATCGTATCTTCAAACAAATGCGTTGCAACCGCTCAGAAAATTTCCATTCCCTAAATTTCAATCATAGCTTCAGTCGTTTTCTGCGCAAATAAAATAGTAAAATGATTGATTTTTAGGCGCTGCCTGTCGGGACTCAGACTGCTACCGCACAGCCGCATATCGCAATTCGCGTTTCGCGAGGAAAACGAATGACCTTGGACCGCCGAAAATTGGATCGCCGCCAATTCGTGACTGCCCTGATTGCGTCCGGCGCTGTCGCCGCCGTACCAACGCCGAAGATCGACGCGACGACCTTTTCTTCCTTGACGCCGCCAAGCTCCCTCGCGAATGCTCGCGACTCGAAAGTAGATTTTCGCTACGCGCCACGCAACCAGCAATCTACCATCTGTTTTCCAGACGATCCCAGAAAGACCATCGTTGGCCAAGCTGGCGACTTGCGATACGGATTCGTCAAGTCGCTCTCCGCAGGCATGGAAAACTTCGGCACAGTCGTCCAATTCTCGCTCGCCGGTTTTCCGGGCGACAAAATTCTTCGGCAATGGATCGAAGGCCCCGCCGTTCCCATCGTGCACACGCTGATCGACCGTCCCACGGCGATGTTCGAACTGATCGCATTCGCAACCCGTCATCCCGGAGAAGGCCGGGTCGACAACGTCCTGCTCTCCATTAAGTCAAAGTCGAAGTCCGAATCGAAGACTGGCCGCGTCGCCGTTGTTCCGAAGATCCGGATTCGGACCTGTAAACAGCTCGAACTTCAGAGTTATATCGTTCCCATGGCTACGGTCCGCGAACCCGGCAACAACTCGCCCCTGCTGGTCGCCGCTCAGCTCAACAACAGACTCGGGAAGTGCATGTTGTGGGAAGAAGAGGGGTTCACTCTTTATCTGCCGCATGGCGAAACCGCCGAAGAAGTCCCGGCGCGCTATTTCGTCCGGCTCCCGCAGGAGAACCAATCAGCCGAAACACTGATCGAACATTTGGGCGATGCCGAAGTGCTTTTGGCCGAAGCTCGCGAGTTCTGGAGGAATTGGAAGCCCTTTGGAACTACGAACTGGAACTGCCCTGGTCGGAACGGGGAATTTCTTACTGCGTGTGCGCGCAATATTCAACAAGCGCGCGAAGTCAAGAATGATCGGCTTGTCTTTCAGGTTGGTCCTACTCAGTATCGCGGTTTGTGGATCGTCGATGGCAACTTTCTTCTTGAGGCGGCGCGGTATCTCGGCTATGACCAGGCCGCTGATGAGGGCTTGCGCTCCGAATGGTCCAAGCAGGCGGAGAGCGGGCAGATTATCGCGGAAAGCGGCGGCGAGCACTGGAAGGACACGGCAATCGCCATGTTCACGCTCGTGCGCCAATGCGAGCTTAAGCAGGACTGGACATTTTTCCGCGAGCTCGAACCAAACGTCGTGCGCGCTCTGGAGTTTCTGATCAGCCTGCGCGACCAGGCCCGTTCCGGACCCAGCATCAACGGACGCTATGGGCTGCTCGCTCCCGGTTTCGCCGACGGCGGCATTGGCGGCGTCCGCTCCGAGTTCACCAACACCGTCTGGACGCTGGCGGCGCTTCGCGCGGTTGCCAATGCCGCCGATCAACTGAAGATGCCATCGCTGGCGAAGGCCCGGAAATTCTTTCGCGAACTCTACGAGGCATTTCAGCAAATGGCAAAGCGAGAAATGGTGCGGCATCCAGCGGGATTCGAGTATCTACCGATGATTGCACATGACGATCCATCGTTTGCCGACCCTGACCCGTGGAGCCGTCCTCGCCCGCAAACCGCTCAGTGGGCCCTCTCGCATTCTATTTTTCCAGGCGAAGTGTTCGAGAAGAATGATCCGATCGTGCGCGGACACATCGCCCTGCTGCAATCCTGCACGCAGGAAGATGTTCCGACCGAAACCGGCTGGCTCTGGCACGACAGTTTGTGGACTTACAACGCTTCATTCGCGGCACATGTGTATTTGTGGGTCGGGCTGCGCGATTGGGCGCATCGCACCTTCACCGGCTTTCTGAACCATGCCTCGCCTCTGTACTGCTGGCGCGAGGAACAACCGCTGCAACACGCTTTGGCCGGTCAGGACTGGGGTGACATGCCTCACAACTGGGCTAGTGCCGAATGCGTCCGCTACCTGCGGCACATGTTGGCGCTCGAAGACGGTACGTCGCTTCGCCTTCTCAGTGGGATCACCGCGGCAGAATTAATTCCCACCGCTCACTACAGTCTAGAGAATTCTCCAACCCGCTTTGGAAGGGTCAATCTCGAACTCGAACCTGCCGGGGCGCGAGGCTGGCAGTTGCGGTTCGCTAGATCCAGCGGACTTCCTCCATTCTCTGTATCATTGCCGAGAAACATCGGCCGCCTGCAAGTGAAAGAAGTAGTCGGTGCAGGCTCAAAGATAAACGATGGGATCGTCGAAGTCGATCCATTGGCGAAGGAATGGGATGCATTTCTTGAATAAAACGCGAAACGGTCCGTACGACTCAAATCAACAGTTAAACGTCTGGCGGAATTCTAAATCAACAACTGCGTTGACCTTCAATTGAGGCAGCCGTTGCGGGCGACTGGACGCGCCGACGCCTTCCGCCAGGATTACGGACTGTTGCTGAACAGGGCGACTGTCACCGGCAGAGTTTGAGCTTCAGTGAGAAAAACCGACGGCAAATGTAGACACGCAAACTGTCTCAATGGAGGGATTCACCCCAGTCGACTGTAGACGATTGTGTAGCTGCCAAAGCACTCGCGCTCGACAGAATTCAACGGCATTCAATATGAAGCCCACAACAGGTTCAACAGCGCTCGGCTCCTTTCCTCCGAGCCTTGGTCACTGATCACACCAAGTCTACTCGTTCGCAAGGAGCCGACACGGTTATCCCATCACGGTATCTTCATGTTAAAGGATCAATCCGACAGCGTTTAGACTTCCGCGAAGATGTGGCCCACCCGGCAAAGCCTTCGCTCGACTTTTTGGGAGTGGGTCAGCGCTTGTTGCCCAGAGTCGTTAGACCTTTGGCACGAGAAGAAGGAGGCTGGCAGCAAAAATCACAAGCGCGACTCCAAAAGTGATGACCATAAAACCCATCATCCGGCGCATCGGAATACCCGCGATCGCCAGGATTGGTAGAGCCCAAAATGGTTGCAGCATATTTGCAACGGACTCCCCCATCGCCACCGCCATGGTCGTGCCCCCAAATGAAGCATGAAGGTCGCGAGCGGCGGGGACAACAAAGGGTCCCTGCACCGCCCAGTGACCTCCACCGCTGGGAACGAAGAGGGTGATTATGAGGGAAGTAACGTAGGTCCAAAAAGGCAATGTGTGCGCGGTGGAGAAGCGGAGAAAGGCTTTGGCAAGAACTTCCGCCAATTTGGTTCCGGTCATAATTCCCATCAACCCGCCATACAGGGGATATTGCAGGATAAGCGAACCCGTGACACGGGCCGCACGCTGCACGGCCGATATGTAGGCGGCGGGGGCCCAATGCAACAAGAGGCCTGAGAGCAGTAAGATCATGATCACGGAATTCAGGTCGAGGGAAAATCCATTGTGCGCCCACTGAAGGCCGAGGGCCGATCCGCCAAAGGCCACAAGCGACAGGTTCAGTATCCAGGCGTGATCCAACTTCGAGCCGAGTGTGCCGGTCTTCACTTTGCCTTTGTGTTGCTGATCCTCGGCGCGAAGTTTCTCGGGGTCCGCCGCTCTTGTAGCCGCAGCTGCGGGACCCAGGTAGCGAAAGATGAGGGGCAAAACCAGAAACAACGCGAGCACGGGTATCAGGTTGAAGCGGGTAAAGACAGTCTGCGATAAGGGAGTCATCTGCCCGGTGACTCTTTCCACTATGTTGAGAGCCGATCCGTGGGTGGCCTGGGAAAGAGCAATCGAGCCGGACAGGCCTTCGGTCGAGACCACAAATCCGGTGTAGGCGGCGGCGACCAACCATCCAAAATCGAGTTCCACGCGCTTGGCGATTTCGCGTGCGAGCAAAGCGGAGACTACTAATCCAAGTCCCCAATTGAGCCAGGAAGCAATCATCGCGACAGCTACGGTTAGCGAGATGGCGGATCTGGCATTCTTTGGGATCGAAGCAAGCCGGGCAAGAGCAGACGCGATACCTGGAGCCGTGGCGAGTGCATAGCCGGTGACGAGCATCATCACCATTTGAAAGGCAAAGGTGAGGATTCCGAAAACACCTCCATACCATGACGACAGGATGTTTTTCGGAGTTCCGTTCGGAGCGAGGAAAAACGCGAGCAATGCCCCGGCAAAAGTGAGGATGACCGCGAAGACATACGGGTCAGGGATAAGCCGCTCGAACAGGTATACGAAAAATGCGGTACACCTGCTTAGGAGCGGGGACTTCTCGTCTTCCGCGAGTGCAAGGGCGGTATCAGAACCCATCGATTCTCCGCAAAACGAGCTGTACTGCTGCATCCATACGTGGCGCCAATCGCTCCCCGCTCTGTAGCCGCTTCCCTGTCGGAATTCTACTGGAGAGTGAAGGTGAGGACTTTAGCCATGGCTTTCGTCTCTCCTGGCGAGGCCGCGAGCACAATCTCTTTCATATCCGGAAGCAATGTGCCGGTCTTCGCCCCTGGCGCACTGGGGACCTTGGAGAGCAATTTCAGATGGTCCGGGTCGGATGTGTCATACACGCCAATATAACCTTCGCCGCCCGGCATATAGAGTCGATGCGAAGCGGCGTCGAGGATCAATTCATCCGATCGCAGGGGACCGGCCGCGGTGCCAGTGACTTGGCCTGTGTCCGAATTCATGGTCACGACCATGCCGGGTTTGCGGCAACCCAGAAACAGCCGATGATGAGCCGCGTCAAAGACGACCATGGCATTTTGCTGCGCCGCCGGAACTGGCCAGAGGGCGATGATCTTCATCGCCTTGCGATCGATAACGGCGAGCTTGTTGGTCTGGGTGAGATTAATAAAAAGGCGATCACCGTCTTTTTCGATGGCCATTGCCTCGACGTGGTCATCCTGAAAAACGATGGCGCCCTTTTTTTCTCCGGTATCCGGGTCGACGGCGGCCAGTTCTGCGGTTTTCATGTCGACATCTTTGCCGCCAGTTACGATGTACACAATGTTTGCC
>JBAVAA010000129.1:0-4282 GCA_049585515.1 Terriglobales bacterium
GGATAGTGCCATTTACCGCCGCTTGGATGGTCGGGTAATGGGTTCCGGGGCCAGCGCAGGTTCCGACGGTGGAATTCGCAAAAGCCTGTCCGCCGAATGCAATCAGCCCAACTAAGGCAAGACAAGAGAACGCTAGGTTCCGAATAGGGTCCATTGGTAATTCTCCGGGTACAGAGTTTACGTTACTAACGTGGGGGGAGAGTCGCGGGCGCGCTCCAGTGGGGCGCTCCTCTTAGCGACTTTAAGTTCAGTCTAAGGTATGACTTGCACCAAGGGAACGACACCTATGTGCCAGCCACTTTTGGGCTATTCACAAGTAACATGGAACTTATAAGTTACGGTTATGGCACTTTTTTGGAGGTAACTAAAGTTACTTGTGACTAATACCGCAATCCGCTCTGCTCGATACCGCTGAGGTCGTTTCGCGATGAGTTGTGACCTGTGAGTTGTGACTCAAACGCTATGACGCATGAGAATTTGTCGATGTGTGGTAGTGGTGGGCCCGCTAGGATTTGAACCTAGAACCAACAGATTATGAGTCTGCTGCTCTAACCGTTGAGCTACGGGCCCTAGCGGCCCCCAAAAAGGGGCGGTTGGGTAACGGGCATTTTTCGGCATCGCTAAAGCGATGCCCCTATGTGAAGCAGAACTTCTTCCGCATTCGTGAAAAAGACCAGGATACGCGAAGCCGCTCCTGTGCAATGCGAACTCTGTTCCGCCTGAGACTAGAGCGCGCTGGTTGCGGGTGGCGGCGCGGTTGCAGCCTCCGGTGGAGCGCCGGTGTTCACCAGATCTTTCAATTCCTTGCTCGGCTTGAAGAACGGAATTTTCTTCGCCGGGACTTCCACGCGGTCACCGGTTTTCGGATTACGTCCCACGCGCGGCTTACGCTGGCGCGTGCGGAAGCTGCCAAAGCCGCGGATCTCGATCTTATCGCCCACTCGCAGCGATCGGACCACGCTGTCAAAGATTGTGTCGACAATCACTTCGCTATCTTTGCGGGTAAGTTCCGCCAGCCGGGAAACTTCTTCGATCAAATCCGCTTTCGTCATAGCCTCTTCGCTCCCTTTGGGGCCGCTTCCCCTCGTAGGAATTCGCGTGCCGCAGGGCTTCATCGCCCCGTCTGCCTATAACCTTCTCAAATTTAAGGGGTTCTGCGCAAGTGCAGTTCTCAGTTCCTGGTTCTCAGTTCTCAGTGGAAGGAAAAATTGCTCTTTCTGAAAACTGGGGAGTTTGGAATTTGCTACTTCCAGAGATAGTAAAAGCCGACTTGCTGCTCCAACAGTTTCTCTCGCGTAGGCAAATAATCGGAAACATCGCCAAACAACAGATCGAGTCCGGAGCGCCGCTCTTTTGGCGGATAGACCAGGGTCGGCTCGCCCGAAATATTGACTGCCCGGGCGGTGTCTTTGACCGCGCCTTCGAAATCTGCAATCTGGTCCACCATCTTCAGCGAAAGCGCCTGCTCACCAGTCCACACTTTTCCGTTCGCGAGGGTGCGGATGTCATCTTCTTTCGCATGCCTTCCGTCGGCCACCGCCTTAATGAACTGCGTGTGCATGTTGTCGATCAAGGCCTGCATGTACTCGCGTTCCGCGGGCGTCATTTCGCGCGTCGGGCTGCCGGTATCTTTGAATTCCCCCGCCTTCATCGTGATCGGATTCAGTTTCGCCCAGCGCAGAAGGTCGCCGTAGTTTACCCATTCGGCGATCACGCCGATCGATCCCACTATGCTGCCCTTGTCCGCGTAAATCTTGCTCGTAGCGGACGCCACGTAATACGCGCCGCTAGCGCCCACCGTTTCAATCGAAGCCACAATTCGCTTCTTCTTCTCGTCGCGGATGCGCTTCACTTCCCGATAGATCTCCTCCGACGCGGCCACGCCGCCGCCCGGCGAATCCACATGGATGATGATGGCCTTGATGGAATCGTCGTCGGCGAACCTTTTGAGTTGTGGAACGATCTGCTTGGGAGAGAAAATAACGCCGTCGAGCTCGACTACGCCGATCTTCGAGCCGAAGCCAGTAAACGCTTCTTCGTCCCGGCCCCCAAAGCTCAAATAAACCAGCGTAAACACGGCAACGACGAAGAGCAAAAATAGCCCGCCGCCCACCACAAACCATATCCAAATCCGTGAACGCCCTTCAGCCATAATCAGATGAGTTTAGCACCGGAGGTCGCTAAGCGGTCTTGCGTCACCTCGAATTTGGCGCGCAAGGATTTGCCGGAAATGACGTTGCGACACCGCACATCTGATTTTATTTCACGTCAAAATTGCGCGCATCGACCGGCATGTTATTCGAGACTTCAAGGCCCTTCAAATCCCAGTCGTTGAGCGTGGTTTTGCCATTTTGAAGTTCCTGTGAAAACTGGATATCGTAGTGAGTCGGCAGGGTAACTCCATCCGTCGTCTTAAAGTCGCTAAACTTCTCGGTCAGCCGATAACGGTTTAGATATTGGCGGGCCGAAGCCAGCTCTGCGGTTTCTTTAGTTAGCGAGCCTGCAACTGGAACACCCCCGGACACCGACGGCGTGTTACCCACCGCGGTCGAAGGCGCCAGATTCGCGAAGTTCTCGGACGAACTGTAGCTGTAGGTCGTCTCCACGTGGTGATAGGTTTGAGGGTCGAAGTAGAGATGGATCTCCAAATCAGAGTTCTTGTGCGGACGATAATGAAGCTCGTAAAGCTCCTGACCATCTATCTTTTTCAGGCCGTCAAAATTCAGTTTGGGTTTGCGCTCGTCCAGGTTCAAGAGTGGCCAAGCCGTGGTGAGCACGCCACCCAGGAGGCCTTCCTGAATCACTGCATTTTCAACAAACACAAAATTTCCGAACGCGGACCGGTTTTGTCGAACTCCAGAGAAGGCGACCTTATCTTTTTCACCATCGAAGACGAACTGTTCGCCCCGATATTCGTTGTTCGGCAGTTTCATCATCAATTGAAGCTTCTTGCCGTCGGAAACCAGGAATGCCTTCCCGTCCAGAGAGCCCGCTCCGCCGACTAGGATCGCGAAGTGTACAGGGGCTTGGGCGACGCGAGTTTTCTGCCCGGCGCGAATCGCCGGGCTGGCAATCGAATCCAGATGTTTGGCCACAAGTTCGTCAGCACTGGTAGGCGGATTGGCAGCCGGTGCTTTGCTGACCTGCATAAATACCGAGCAGAGGACCAGCGTAGTGATTGCGGCGTTCTTCTTCATCCTAATACTCATGATTGGTACGTCCTTCATTCCTGAATTTCAGAAAGGTAGCCCGTCGGCCCAGGCTTTCCCCGGGGATTAACCCGAGGAAAGTTTACACCTTTTCTGGGAACATCCGGTAGAAGACCATCTTTGGGCCGACCCGTCGGAACGTCACTGATGACAGTTTGTGGAACATAGCTCGATCAGTCTCAGAGACTGCGAGATGTATAATCGTTTACCGCGTGTTCGGATCGAAATTCGAGTCCGGGTAGAGACCTTAAAGACAAAGTAGTTGTCTGCAATGTCGATCCCGAGGAACTCGGGGCGAATCGCCAATCCCCATTTGATCTGAGCGCTTTTGAAAATCAAGACGGCAGCATCAGTAAATTACCGAAGACTCGTACCGGGCCCATGAACAAGACTGCCTTCTTTGCGATTCTTTCTTCCCTCATACTGGCCGCCACTGGCTTGAGTCAGGATCGGAGATCAGTGTATCCGCAGTCTGCGGCGGCACAGTCAGAACCGCCGATGGAGAGCCCAAGCATCCACCCGCCGTCGGACCCCGCACCGCCCACAGAAAATTTAGACTTCACCATTTCAAAATATGTGCATGAGGTAAACCTGATTTTGAGTGTCACAGACTCCAAAAGACGATTTGTGGACAACCTGACGGCTGATGACTTCCGGTTGCTCGACAATCATAAATCGCCGGCAAAATGGAATTACTTCCAGGCTCGGACTAACCTCCCTTTGCATGTAATCCTGGCGATTGATGTCAGCAGTTCCATCCGCGATCGTTTGCATTTTGAACAACAAGCGGCCAGTCGTTTTCTGAGGAGCATCCTGCGCAAGGAAACGGATGAGGCGGCGATTGTCACGTTTGGAAGCACGGTGCAAGAGAAGACTACAGGCATGACCAGTGATGTAAATGCGCTGGCTACCGCGATCCGCACCGTCCAAGCGGGCGGAGAAACCGCGATGTATGACGCGATTGTGATTTCCAGTGGCAAACTTCATAACAGCAGAAAAAGGTTGGCCGTGCGTCCGGTGATCATTCTCATCACCGACGGGGTCGATACTGCCAGCAAAGTGACGCTTAGAGC
>JBAVAA010000130.1:0-1732 GCA_049585515.1 Terriglobales bacterium
CCCCAAGTGGGTATCGGATGCGGCGACCGCGATTCATTATTACGAAGCGTTGCTGGCAACTTTTGCCATCCTGATTTGGCATTTCTACATGGTGATGTTCGATCCGCTTGTCTATCCGATGGATACTGCCTTCATCGACGGCAAAGCCTCGGCGGACCATTACCGACATACACGTCCGGCATATCTACGCGCTCTGGAACGGGCTCATATGGTCGAGTTGCCGAACGAACCTGCGGATTACGGGGATGAGCAGGGAAGCGAGGACGGTCGATCTTCCGGGAATCGAACTTCGGGTCGAACTTCGGATCGAACTTCGGATCGAACTTCGGGTAACCCAGCGGACACGCCGGAAGAAAAGAGCTAGTGCTGACTGTTACCAATGTACTAAGAGTACCAACCTAAACGTCAGCGCCGACGGCAGGGGTGCGCCGCCCTATTTGCAATCGATCTTGTTGTCCTGCGCGGCGGCGATCTGCCACTTACCATTGCGCTTCAACCAGGTGTCGGTCCAGACCTGGCACTGCTTCGCCTCCGGATGCATTTTGTCTTTGCCGATGGCGTGTTCGCTTCCGTAAATGATGGCCACGTCTTCGCCGAAGAAGCGCACCTTGGCATCGTCGAGTGCGCAGCCGTGCGCCGAGTGCGGGCCTTTTTCATCGCGTAGTTCATCTTCTTTGTTGTAGCGCTCGCCGCCTGTGCTGGTGCCCTGGAAATCGTCGGCCAACAACTCAAAGATCACTCCATTATTCGCGCAAACGCCTTCGGCCCACTTGCGCTCCATGCCGATCATGAACTTCGCGGTTTTGTCGTCGGGTGTGGCCCAGTGGCTTGGCTGCGCGTAGGCGGCGGCCATGGCGACTACGACGCATGTTACGAGGCACATCGGATGCAAAATTCGGTGACGCATCGTCCCTCCGGTATTTAGGTCACTATACTAGTTGACGCGAGTGGCTGTGATGAGCCGATGATCCCTGCGACCCACTAATTCTTGCAAGGTTCGGAAAATCCCAAGCGCTCGGCAGGCGTGGAATCCCACCCTAACGTCGCAAAGAGCGCGACGTTAGGATGGGGCACCCGGCCAAACCGGATCATGGAGGTTTTGTGCCCTGTAGTAAGTATCGCCAGCTGGAAAATGACCTGGAACAAGCGGTGGCGGCATTATCGAATGTAACTCATTTGATGACGAGCGGTCCAAATGAAGCACGAGACGAGAACCTTCGCAGGCTGGAGGGTGCCGTTACGGAAGCCCGTTATAAATTGAGGATGCACGTTACGAATTGTCGCGAATGCAACAAGGCAGAATCGGCGGGCTGATTTTCCTTCCCTGAAGCCGTTAGAGTGGCCTCGAGAGCCGCGCCCGCGGGAGTCAATGGGACGCGAAGCCGCAAAAGAAATCGGGGCCGGCGGAGGATGACCAGCCCCGGTTGTGCTGCTCTCGCTCGTGAAAATGTCTATGCGGTGATCAGCGATTCCAGGGCCACGCGGTTTGGAATTACCAGAGTCGATCCGCTTTGCTGGATGAGGTGCTGCTTCTTGAAGCCCGCGAATAGGCGGCTCACGGTTTCTCTTGATGAGCCGATCATCTGGCCGATCTCTTCGTGGGTCAAAGCCAGCTTTACCTGGCTTGGATTCTTCGCCGTGGTATTTTGATCGAGCCATCCTACTAACAGCCGGGCGAGCTTTTCGCTGGCCGAGTCGGAGAGGATGAGGTCGCGAATTTCGCGGCAGGTGG
>JBAVAA010000131.1:0-2590 GCA_049585515.1 Terriglobales bacterium
GGGTGTCGGGTATCAGATAAATCCAGAAGCGGCGGCATCATAAAGGGTCAATACAAATATGGGCGTTAGTCCGCAACTTGCTTCGAAGCCGGCGAGAAGTCCTGATGTGCTCGGTGAATTGTTGCACTCGTTGAGCCAGCCGCTCACCACCTTGCAGTGCTCGCTCGAACTCTCCATCCTTGAACTCTCCATCAATGAGGTCGCAGAGTCTCAGCGCAACAATCTAGCGATCGCTTTGCGGGAGTCCGGCAAAGTTATCGGCATGATCCAGTTGATGCGCGAGTATCTTGACGCCGGGCGGCCGGAGCCGGAATCCTTCGCAGCCGCGTTAGAGCCCGCGTTAGAGTTCACTCTCCGGAGTGTAATCGAAGAAATTTCCTCAATCGCCGCAGTGCGTGCGATCCGGGTATTGTTGGCAGGGACATCTGCGGCTAGGTTGCGCGTCGCCGAGTCGCGTTTGCGGCTGGCAATGCAGTATTTGATTACGGCACTGATCGAGGTCCAGGCAAGTGGCGGCAAAGTTGTGCTTTTGCTGAAGGAAGACGAAAGAGGAACGATGTTGCGAGGCGAGGGCGAACGCGGCTTTCGCGAATTGGCCGGGGCGGCAGCCACGTTGCGTAGAGTGAAGTTGGCAATCGCGGGCCGTGTGTTTGAAAGCGCTGGAACATCGTTGGTCTTTGGCGATGCCGATTCGGCGGGATTCATTCTGTCCATTCCCAACGCTTTCCGGTAAAGACGTGGCTGCTGCGCGCTTCTTGTGGCTCCCCAAATGGGGACGGGTCGAGCCCGTCTCTACCCGCCAGTTTTTTCCGCCGCTTGCCAAGGAGTACAATCCAGCCTTTCCGGAGGACACCGTGAAGCGCTGGATCGCTCTGCTGATCATACTGCTGGGTTTTTGGGGGTTGACTCCTGCAAGTCGGGCTCAGAACAATGCGCCTAGCACAGGGCCGGTGACGGTGATCCGCGCGGGCGTGTTGATAGATGGCGTGTCGGCTACGCCGCGCCGCAATCAGGTCATCACTATTCGCGGAAACGTTATCGCCGCTGTCGCCGATGCCGGGACATTTGCTACTGCGAATCTTCCCGCCGGTTCTACGTTCATCGATCTCTCGCAGGCCACGGTTCTGCCCGGGCTGATCGATGTCCACACCCACATTTTCCTGCAAGGCGAAGATCCGGCACAGGGCGGCTACGACATTCAGTTGCTCAAGTATCCGCTGGCCTTCCGCGCGGCTCGGGCGACGGTTTCGGCGCGTCGCGCCCTCGAACAAGGGTTCACCACTTTGCGCGATCTGGAGACCGAAGGCGCCGGCTATGGCGACGTGGGCATCAAAATGGCGATTGAAGGCGGATACATACCCGGGCCGCGCTTGTTTGTCGTGACGCGCGCCATTTCGACGACTGGAGGATATCCGCTCGAGGGTTACGCGCCCGAGATCGAGGTGCCCAAGGGAGTGCAGATCATTGACGGGCCAGTCGAAGCGCGCAAGGCTGCGCGCGAACAATTGGACCATGGCGCCGACTGGATTAAGGTCTATATGACCCACCGGTCGTGGGTGGGTAAGAACGGCGAATTGATATCGCAACCGACTTTGACGGTCGAAGAACTGCGCGCGATTGTCGATGAAACCCATGGTTGGGGAAAAAAGGTGGCTTGCCACGCTTATGGCGGTGAAGGCTTGCAGCGCGCCCTCGATGGCGGATGCGATTCCATCGAGCACGGATTAGTGCTGACCGAAGCGCAGATCGCGCAGATGATTCGCCAAGGCACGTGGCTCTGCCCGACGCTCAGCGTTTACTACGGAGACTGGGCGCCTGCCGACACCCCGACCGGGCGGCGCGATCGCTTGCGTGCATCCGAACACGAGGTGTCGTTTCGCAAGGCGCTGAAGGCGGGAGTCAAGATCGCGTTCGGGACCGACATGGGTGGAATTCCGTGGACCGAGCCGATCGCGCAGGAGTTTCCGCGAATGGTCGAATTCGGCATGACACCCATGCAGGCGATCCAAAGCGCGACCTCGCGGGCGGCGGAACTGCTGGAGATGAAAGGACAGCTTGGCGTGATTGCTCCCGGCGCCTATGCGGATGTGGTCGCCGTTTCGGGCGATCCCTTGGCCAACCTCAAGATTCTTGGAAATGTCGGCTTTGTGATGAAGGACGGGAAGGTATTCAGGAACGATCTGTTATCAAAAAAATAGTCTCAATCCGCCACGCTTTAGAACGTAGCCTTACTGATGCGCGTGCGGGCTTTGGGCGGGGTTCTTGCCAGGCGCTGACGCAGCCTTGGCGATCTTCACATCGAAGCTCACGGGCAGCTGTTTTGGCGGATAGCAGGCCAGATTATCGCAGGCCTGGTATTTCAGAGTTCCGCGAACGACATACTTGCCGGCTGTCACCGTGTGCAGCGGACGTACCAGCACATCAACTTCGAAATCTCCCGTGTAGACATTAAGTTTCTCATCGGGGTCGAATGGGAAACTCATGTCCTGGCCTGCGGGGTAGGTGGTCTTGCCGATCACAATGTCGGTTGTGGCATCGACTTTGAGCGCGGTCGGAATCAGGAACTCCGACTTAGGCTGGTTGGAATTGA
>JBAVAA010000132.1:0-12214 GCA_049585515.1 Terriglobales bacterium
ATTCGAACCCCCGGTACAGTTTCCCGTACTCCAGTTTTCAAGACTGGCGCCTTCAACCACTCGGCCACCTCTCCAGCAACTACTACAGTTTTACTACAGTCTTCGAGGTTGCATGTAGGCGGAGAGGCTTCGTTATTTGCCCGCATTCCATGCCTGCCAATGGTTGTGCTTTGCTCAGCGATCAGATACCACTCCCCGTCTCGTTTCACGAAGACGTCGGTTTGGCGCGAGCGGCGGCTCTTGACCTGCCCGTTCTCTCGAACGGTGATGGTGAACTCCGCGTTGGAAACGGCTGTTCCGCCATAGGTGCGGATGACGATATCAGGCTCCATTTCCTGAACGATGATTTTGCGCTTGTCGTCGCGCAGATTAGCCATCGCCTCTTCCTTATATTCGACGTGTCCGTTATCGCGCGTCTGCAGGTAATCTAATGACAGATGTCTTGCATATTCGTCCCATTCGCCGTGAACAATCAGTTCTGCCAGCTTCAATTCCAGAGTTTTGATTTCGCCTTCGGCTGGGGCATTTTTGTCGGCGCGTATGTCCGGTTGCTGGCCGGTTACTGCGATGCTCAAAGCCAGAAGAATTGCGATGATGAGTATCTTCCGCACAATGTGGCTCCGTGTCCTTGCCAGCACTCCGGCAATTCATGACCGCGGCTACGTTTTGTAGGTGCCGCGGGAATGCGCTTTCGGGTTGGCGGTTTTATAATCCTCTGACTTGCCTCGCGGAATACTCAGGGTCTGCCATTTTGAAGAGCGCAGATGCTTCGCGAGGAAGACGATTTGTCCGATATGTTGCGCGTAGTGGGCGAGCGCGCGGTTCAGCGCCTGCATCACCGTATGAGGCTCCTGGCGGATGGTCACGGTGCGCTGAATGTCCTCGGGCTTGAGCGCATCGAGCGTGGTGAAAACATACGACCACGCCTGCTCCCACCAGCGCATTACTTCTTCCCGCTTGGTTTTCTCCGAAATTTCGAACTCCCGATCGCGAAAACGGTCCGGCTTTTCTCCATCGCGGGTAAGAAAGTCGGTGAAGCGTGAGCGCGCGTTGCCGGCTATGTGCTTGACCAGAGCCGCAACGGAGTTCGATTCCGGGTCGATCACGACGAAGAAATCTGCCTCTTCGAGTTGACCCATGGCAGTTTCGCCCATGCGCTTGTGGCCACGCAGTTGACGCTTGATTTCTTCGAGGTAGTGAGATGCGAGGTCAGTCATAGAAGTCCCATTGCGGAGGTCGAAGGTCAGATTGCTTAGAGCTTTAGCTTTCGGTCAGTTCTTCTTCCGCAGAGGTTTGACCCTTGCAATCGAACCTCAATCCCTCGGCCTCCAATTGTACGTCGCACGCGACGCGAAAGCCGTAGTCCGCATACCGGAACTCGGGAGGAATACTGGAGCGAGCGGCACAGCGCGAAATCTTGACATGGTGGCGCCAGGATCCGCCACGGGAAGCGCGCCGCGCCCCGTTTTCAGGGCCTTGAGGATTGCGCTCCGGCGACACAGCATAGTAATCGGGTGCGTACCAATCGCTGCACCACTCGTGCACGTTGTCACACATGTTGTAAAGGCCGTACCCGTTCGACTCGCCACGGCCAACCGGTTCGGGCCCCGTCTTCCAATTGTTAACGCAACGATCGGCGTAACCGGGCAACGACTGCGGAGCCGCATCGCCCCACGGAAATAATGCTCCCTCGCGGCCTCCGCGGGCGGCCCGCTCCCACTCGGCTTCGGTAGGCAGACGAGAATTCATTCCACTCCCAGTTCTCGCCTTTAGCCACTTGCAGTAGCTAACTGCCTCTTCCCATGACACTCCGACGACGGGTTGCTCGGGGTGATTGAACTCGGGGTCGCTCCAGAACGGCGGCGGCGGGGAGGCGGTCTCGCGCAGACATCGACTGTACTCGCTATTCGTGACCTGGCAGGCCGCGAGCAGAAACTCGTCAATCCAGACGCGATGCACCGGCTTCTCGTTATCCTGTCCGGTGTCGCAACCCATCAGAGACCACCCCGCGGGAATGCGGACGAGCGCAGGAACATAATCTTCGTTTCGAGCTCGCCCCGCAGAGGGCAAGAGCAGAGTGGATGCGTCTGGGTCCATGAAGTCAGAGTGCCCGCAGCGCGCGGACTACATCCTCGATTTTATTCTCCTGAAACAGGCGGATGCCGGCAATTCCGGCGGCCCCGGCATTCAGACATGACCTGGCATTTTCCACAGTGATGCCGCCGAGTGCAAAGATCGGAATCTTCGCCTGGCAGACATCACGCAAAGCGTCGAGGCCTGTAGGTTGCGTTCCGGGAGCGCTGTGCTTCCCGAATACCGGAGCGAAAACAGCGAAGTCGACGGCCTCGGACTCGGCCCGCTTTATGTCTTCGTCGGTATGGCAAGAGACTGCCACCAGAAAGTCGTCGCCGGTCAGTGACCAGCAGGTGCACCCCTTCAACAACTGGCGCACTTCATCTGGGCTGAGATCGTCGGCGCGCAGATGAACGCCATCCACCGCGGTAGCCAGCGCTACATCAGTGCGTGAGTTAATCAAGATACGAGTTTTCAGTTCAGTTCGCAGTTCCCAGTTCTCATTTCCCGGTGGAGCACTGTTGAGCACGGTAGTTCGCGCGTCTCTTGCGAGTGCCTCCAGCTCTCTTGCGCTCAGGTCCCTTTCGCGAAGTTGGATATAGTCGACGCCAGCACACGCCGCTTCGGCGACTTTGGCAAGCAGCGCTCTGCGGCGATCAAGCTCACTTCCGTAAAACTGGCTTCGGTCGGTGATGTAATAAAGCAGACAGCGGTCGGCCATCGGCTATCAGCCTACTACGAGAAACATTCAGGTTGTGTGGCGCGGACACTCTTGTCCGGGAATATATGCGCCAGACAAGTCTTGTCGCCGACTGAAGCCAGTCCGGCTCCAGACAGCCGAGGGCGGCGTTCCCTATGATCTCTTACGGGGCGAAGCCCCGTTTCCACACGGGTTTTACTGCTGGCCGGTAAACAGTTTCAAATTCTCAGCTTTCCATCGCATCGCGGCGTAGATGCGATTGCGTCCGCTGGGGTGGTCGAAGAAAATCCATTCTTCGATGGGTCCGGGGCTCATCTTGCGATATTCGCCGAGATGAATCGCCGCCTGGGCAAAGCCATCCGGCTGCCGGCTCGTGTTCAATCCGTACATGTCAGCCTCGTACTCCTGCGTGCGAGTGAACGTGTTGTCGAGGGGGGTGGTGACGAAACCAAAGAGAGATACCAGCAGCACCACGAGTGGCAGAACCGCGGTATCGCCCACGCCCCGAATCTGCCACTTCTCGCCCCAGCGCTCAAGCGTCCAGTTGAGTCCCCAGTATAGGTACGCGAAGGCGACGACCGTCACGATCAGCTGATACATGGTGCTCTTGTAAATGTGGTTCATCACGTAGTGCCCCATCTCATGTCCCATCACCGCCTGAATTTCTTCCGGCGATCCCCGGCGGAGCAGATTGTCATTAAGGGTGATGCGCATCGTACTCGCGAAGCCGCTCACGTTGGCGCTCATGCGCGTCGTCTGCTTCGAAGCATCGATCTCGAACACATCTTTCGCGGGAATTCCATTGGCCCGCGCCATGCTCAGAATGGGGTCGACAATCTTCGGATCGTCAAGGCGGGTGACTTTATTGAAGATGGGGAAAATGTAGACCGGGGCAATCAGCACCACAAAAATCAGGAATACAACGCTCGCGATCGCACCCCAGATCCACCAGGTTCGCGGGAGTCGCCGAACGATCCCGAACAGCATCACCACCAGAATGCCACCCAGCACCGAATTCACACCAAGATTTTTCAACTGATCGCCCATCCACGGGCCAAAGGTTTGTGTCGCGAGTCCATACTTGTGTTCGCGGAAATAACCCTCATAAACCGTGAGCGGGAAAACCAGAATGGTGGTGAGCACGAGATATTGCAGCCAGTACACAAACGTGTGCACCGGCTTGAAGCGAGTGACGCGCTCCGAAAGGTCCCGCATGCGGGCGGACCAGCGCAGATTCAGCAGCAGTAGCGCGACCACGACTCCATACAGAAAATCCCAAAGAATCAACCAATAGCCGCCTTCAAAATACGCGTTGGAACGGGCCGTCTTGCCGGCAGGAATCTGCGCGAGGTAAGCGTTGGTCGCGGCGATAGCATCGAAGTGAGGGGAGGGTTGCGCCTCGGCTGGAACTTGAATAATCGATGGCATTTCATTGGCGGCCGGCGGTTGCGCAAAGGCGCCAGTTGTGCAGAAGAAAACAATCAGGCAACCGAATGCTCTCGTCAGGAGCGTTGTTGAAGGCATTGTTGTTTGTCTCCGGGAAAAGCTGATCGTAGAAGTGTATACGCACTCGGCACGATCTGAGTTCAACAAGATCCGAGTTCAACGTGTGGACGAGGCTTGCCCCGCCTTCGACAGGGGGCAGACGCGGCATAGCGTGTGAGTACAGCGACTGATTCTGGGAAGAAGCCTACGGCCGTGTCTTGGCGATTTCGGGAGCTGCCGGCTCGCCCGTCCGCTTCGGTTGTTGCGGGGTGAGATGGTATTTGGTCAGCCCGTCCTTCAGAAATTTGAAACTCTCTTCTGGAGAATCCGACATCTTGAATAGAGCGAGATCCTGCGCGGAGATCGTGCCGGCGTCAACCATGGCTTCGAAATTGATGATCTTCTTCCAATAGGCGCTGCCGTAGATCACCACAACGATCTTCTTGGCAAGCTTCTCGGTTTGCGCGAGGGTCAGGATTTCAAAAAGCTCATCGAGCGTGCCAAAGCCGCCAGGAAAGATCACCAGCGCTTTGGCCAGGTATGCGAACCAGAACTTACGCATGAAAAAGTAGTGGAACTCGAAGTTGAGCGAAGGCGTGATGTAAGGATTCGGGAACTGCTCAAAGGGCAGGTTGATGTTGAGGCCGATGGTTTTTCCGCCTGCCTCGTGTGCGCCAAGGTTCGCGGCTTCCATAATGCCGGGGCCGCCACCGGTGGTAACGACAAACCGGTGGCGCTTGGCCGGAATATGGGTCGACCATTCGGTCAGCAACCGGGCCAACTGGCGCGCTTCCTCGTAGTAGCGAGCCATGTCGACGGCCGCTTCAGCGCGCTTCATCTCCTTGTTCTTGTCTGTGGCCTGCCGCGTGGCGGAGGCTGGCGTGCCGTTGTCGCGAAGTTCGCTCAGAAGGTTCGACGCTTTGTCGTGGCTGGGAATGCGCGCAGAGCCGAAAAAGACAACCGTGTCCTGAATCTGTTCGCGCCGGAAGCGTGAGAGGGGCTCGCTATACTCGGACAGCAGGCGCAGGATTCTCCCATCCGGACTGTTGAGAAACGCCTCGTTCTGATAAGCAAGAGGAGCGGCCTTGAGCTTCTGATCAGTCATATTTATTGAGACATTAAATCACTTTTATTGAGACATTAAATCATTGAGCCATTGAATCATTGAGGTGTTGAGACATTGGGCTTAATGATTCTAATGACTCAATGATTGAATGACTCAATATCCTCACTCCTCTCGATATTGAATCGCCTCCCAAAACCCAATCCACACATTCAGCGCGCCCAGTCCCGTCGAAATTCCGCGCGCAAAGCCGCTGGCTACCACGGCGCGAAGCATGGGATAAGGAAGGAGAAGAGGGTTGTCGGACCATTCCGGACGCCAGGGCAAAATCATGAGCATCACCCCGATCGTCGCGCACAAAAACACGAAAAGAAGCACCCCGATGCGGCGGAGCCACAGATGCGCCGCTGAAGACGAGCGTCTGGAATCGGAAACCGGTCCAGGTGCTTCACTGGACGGGGACGTTCCTACGGGGGACTTGAGTTCCCCGACACTGGTCGTACCGCTGGCAAAAGGTAGCTTGGGATCGGAGATCATTACGCGCGTTCGTTGTCAGAAAGGCCGGTCAGTAAGGCCGTGGAGTGAGCGGCATCGGGTCGCATCCCCACGCCGAATCCCAGCCCACTTTTTGCATTCTACGACTTCAGAGCCTGAATGCGCTCGGCCACATCTCGATAATCGATGTTCGCGCCGTACACGCCGGTGAAATAGCGCAGAGCAGCGGGCTTGTCGTTGGCAATTTCGCACGCTGATCCCAGTTCATAGTTGATAGCAAGCAGCACCTGGTCATCGAGTCCGGGGAGGCTGAGCGCCTTTTCATACCAGCGAATTGCGGCCTCCGGCACTCCCTTGTCGATGAAGCACTGCGCCAGCCAGGTGTAGGTTTGAACTGGCTGACCGAATGCCTTGCCCCGTTCGATGGCAGTACAGACTTTCTGCAATTCGGCGATCGCTTCGTCGAGCAGACCCATTTCCCGGAAGGCGACACCCAGATTGTAATGCGTTTCCGGATCGTCGTCGCCGGCAATAACCTCTTCTTCAAGCTCCTGTTTCAACTCGCCAAACATCTCCGAAAGATCGACGCTGCCGGCGGGATGCATGGCCTCGGCTTCGTTTCCCAGGGGACGCACGGAAGCGGCGCTGTAGCTCATTGCAGAAACAGTCGGTGCGGGAGCGGCCGGCACGGGAATGGCTGGCGCATGAACGATCGCCGCAGGAACGGTTGTAGCGGGTGCTGGCATTGCAGGAACGCTACGGGCCGGAGCGGCGGCGGCGCCTCCGGAGGAGGCTGGGATCGCCGGCATGGCTGCGTGAATCGTCGGTATTTCAACCTCGATATTTGTCGAGGAGCTGTCTATCGACGGCGCGCCAGTCGATGACGCGCTTGCCACCGGCTCCATTTCCGGCTCCGGCGTTGGTGAAGAGTCGGGCGAGGGCGAGACCGGCCAACTCGGCAAGGACGGAGCCTTGGCGGCCCGCCTTCTTGACCGCTGCTTTGCGGGAAGTCGCACGGCGGGCGGCTGCACGGCGGGCGGCTCCGCTTGGGGGAAAGAATCGCCAAGCGAGGCTTCCAGGTCCGCAACCAAAGCGGTCAACTCACCTTCCGTAGTTAAGGCTTCTGTGGGAGCAGGCTCCGCGGAGTGAGAATCGGCATAGGCCGTTTCCTGAACGAGTTCCGCCGGAACCTCGGTATGGCTCTCGCCATGCGTCTGGTGCTGGTAACCCATCAGATCGGGCGACGTCGGGATTTCGGAGCCCTCCTGATTCTCGATTGCAACTTCGAAATCCGTGGGCTCGTCGGCGGTAATTTCCGTGATGACCGGCTCGGGCTCGTCCGCCGGTTGGGTGGCGGATTGTAAGGCCGCTCGCAACGGATTCAGAATGCGGGCATCGCTGGTCAGCGATTCGAGCTTCTCCATCCCGACGCGAGCTTGGTCCGTCATGGAGTGCTCGAGATAAAAGCGAATTTCTTCCACCGTCTCGACGATTTCGGGATTGGAGGAAGCATCGGAGCCGGCTTCGCCTTCTGCGACAACCGATAACTCCGCCGGGTCCTGCCCCTCGGCGAGAGAACGCTCCCACTCCGAGGCCAGGTCGTTGAGGTCAGAGGAAAGCTTGTGTGGGTCGGATGGAGCGTGCGCCGCCATTTGCTCCACTGCGAATTCCTGATCGGAGGCGGCCGCAGTCGCCGGCCTGGGAGCAGGCGGAACCGCGGCATCCGCGGCGGCTGCGGCAGCGGTCGATAGTGTAGAAGGCCACGATGTGGAACTCGATGGAACGGGTTCTGCGGCCTTCTCGTAGCGTGCCGCCAATGCTCCGTAGCGCAAGGCTTCGTCCGGGTACCCGGCATCGTGATAGACGCTCTCCAAAGTGCGGCAACAGGCAGCGGCTTCGGCAAAGCGCTGAAAGCGCGTATGCAGACCAGCCAGGCGCTGGTTCAGGCGCGCGTCGCGCGTCGCCTGCGGCAGAACACCCAGCAGCGGCACAATCGCTTTTTCCGGCAGATTGTAGGAAAGAAATAGATCCGCATCGGTGATCGCCGAGCGCACCGCAATCGCAATGTGGTCGGGATAAACCTGCTCGATAACCGGCGCGGTCGCTTCCAACTCCTCCACGATGACCGCACCTTCTTCCGCGGTGATCCCGATGGCCGCCGATCCGCCCGCCATCAGCCCCAACACCTGCTGACAATTCTGCATGTGCACCGGGTTCTCGGGCTCGGCGGTGGCCAGCATCTGATATAAGTCGCGGGCGCGCGCCAGTTTTCCGTCCTTGACGGAGGTGTGCGCCAGCAGTTCGGTGACTTCGTTGACGTGCGTTTTATCGCCGGCTTTATTCAGCAACTGCAGCAGCGTATCCAGCGCGCCCGAGTCATCACGGACGTGGCCGATCATAGAATGCAGGCTGGCCAGCAGTTTGGTCGAGTTGGTCGCCAGCAGGCGGTCGGCGTGCCGACTGTAGACCTCCAGCGCCTCGCGATGTTGACCAAGCCGCGCGCAACCCTCCGCCAGCAGAAACAGCCCCTCGGGATCGTTGTGCACCGTCAGCAATTTCTCGGCGATCGGGGCAGCCTTGGGCAACGCTCCAATCTGCAGGTATGCCTTCAGCAGATCGCGCAGGCCATCCGGATGAGAGTCGATATCGGAAGCCTTTTCCAGATAAGAGATAGCGGTCTTGGGATCTTCGACTTCGAGCGCGGACTTCCCGCGCAGCAGCAGAACGTAGCTGTTGCCGGGCTCGAGTACCAGCATCCGCTTGAAAATATCCTCGGCAGCGGCGAGCGATCCGCGCGAGCGCAGCGATTCTGCCGCCGCGCTGAAAATATCCCACGCTTCTTTCTTTTTATGCAGCCGGACATACACTTCGGCGAGTTTGACCCGCATCGGCACGTTTTCCGGGTCCATCTCCAGCACTTTCTGGAACAGGCGCACCGACTGGTCGAGGTCGCCATTCTTCATGAAATCTTCGGCCACCTGCAGATACTGGGCGCGGGCATCGTTGAATAGGCCCTGCTGGGTGTAAAGTTCCGCCAGTTTCAGAGAGGAATCCACGCTCGGCTGGAGCTTGGTGATCTTCTTGTACATGGCGATGCCCTTGACGGTGAAACCCTGCGCCGCATAGGCATCCCCCACCGTCTTGAAGCATTCAATCGCTTTGGCGCTGTCCCCAAGACGCGAGTAGAGGTCGCCGATGGTGTTGTTGACGGTAAGGTCCTTGGCATCGTGCTTCAGAACCTTTTCATACTCAGCGATGGCGTTCTGCAGCTTGCCCTGCTGAACAAACTTTTCCGCGGCGCTGAGAACCTTTTGTTTGTTAAAGCCAAAACCAAACGCCATAAGGGATGCGGACTCCAGCCTTTTTTCCCCGCCGATTACTGGGCGATTCCGCCAGCATAACCGGCCGGGTCCAACCCTCGCCGGGAGATTCCCAGGCGAAACCCCGCAACACGAAACCAGGATCGTAGAGAAAGATCGCGGAGTAAGCTGATTGTAAGGCCAGGCAGGTTCGGCCCGATGGTTACCGACGATTACCGGAGCTTCCGAAAGGGAGTGTACGTCCGGTTGGGAACTGCCCGGCTTGTTGTTTTCCGTTTCACCACTACTTCGAGGCCAAGAAATGAAGATGGTTCAGGCGCTGACTGGCACATGGCGACTGCTAGAGTTTGCCGATCTAGATAAGGATGGCAAGACTTGGCGGTATCGGTTCGGCGAACATCCACGCGGATACTTCGTTTACGACGCAACCGGCCACGTGCATATTCAGATCATGAAGGTTCCGCCACTGGCAGCTTTTCCGGAAGCGAAGGTCAGTAACGGCACGCCCCCCACGCCCGAGCATGCGCTCGCCGCTTACGCCGCCTACGTCGCATACTTCGGCACCTACACGGTGGACGAAGAGAAACGAGTGCTGACCCACCATGTCGAGGGCAGCCTCGCGCCGGATTTCACCGCCACCGACCAGCCCCGTCCCTTCAAACTGGAAGGCGACCGTCTGGAGATCGGGGACGGCAAGACGTGGCGGCGTGTGCTGGAACGTGTGCGCTGATCTTGCGACCCACTGTTCTCAACTCTTCCCACTCCTGTTGATCGTCGTTGCTTGTTAGCGCCGAAACATTTCATAGCTCGCCCCAGCCGCTGGAGATTTACAATGACGCAAAACCTCCCGGCCAATCGGAGGACACGTGGATCAGCAACTCAAAGAACAGATGAAGGAACTTGGAGATGCTGTCAATAAATCTCTTTCCGACTCCGAGCAGATCTCTGAAGTTGTATCCCGCATCAAGGAGGATGGATACGACCCCTTCTTGGTTCTCGAAGCCACCATCGGCGTCAGCAAGAAAGGCGAAAAAACGTCGGACAAGACCTCCCCTGCCTCCACCTTCGCCATGGGGACTTCTGAATCAGCACGCTGGATTGGAGAAAACGTCAAAGTCCGGCCTACAAAACCCGACGGGACACCACACCCGAGCGCGGGTAAGACTGGAAGAGTATGGAAGTTACTGACACTCGGTGCCCAGATGCGCGCGGTAGTTGAGGTTGAGAGCGACTTCATCATCGCATCTCTGGAGTCTCTTGAGGTTTTGCCGCCACCACCCACCTCTTCATAATTATCCGATTAGGGACTGCTGTTGAGAAGGACGTTGGCGTAAGATCTTCCATTTCACTCACAATCCTAGCCCCCAAGTGTAACCACCTGGTCTGCTCGTACGAACTGCGCTCGCTTGTTCCGGTGATACGCTGTTGGCGGACTCAGATCGAGCATGCTCATAGAAATCGGACACGTGGAGGCGATCTTCCGCTATCCCGTCAAGTCCATGCGCGGCGAACCACTCGAGGCCGTCAACCTGGGCTGGCACGGCCTAGAAGGTGATCGACGACTGGCCCTCCGGCGGATGGATGCCGACAACCGCAATGGCTTCCCGTGGCTATCCGCAAGCAAGCTTCCCGACCTGCTCCGCTTTGCTCCTCGCCGCCGCAAAGACGCTGCTCCTGCAGATGCTGCCCAAGCAGACCTACCCACGCACATCCGCACGCCGGATGGCGAAGACATCCCTGTCTTCAGCGAGGACCTGGCCGCCGAGGTCGGACGCCGCTACGGGGCTCGCGTGCAGATGATGCAGTTGAAGCATGGCATCTTCGATGAAGCCAGCATCTCCGTGATCGCCCTCGATACCGTGTGCGAGGTCTCGCGGCTCGCTGGCCGCACCCCGGACGTCCGGCGATTTCGCCCGAATGTTGTGGTCCGTTCGCTGCGACCGGTTCCTTTCCAGGAGGACGAGTGGTTGGGCGGCGTGCTCACATTCGGCGAGGGCGACGACGCCCCCGCCATCACCGTCACCATGCGTGACGTCCGCTGCTCGATGTTGAACCTTGATCCCGACTCGGCCAGTCCAGCGCCAGAAATGCTGAAGGCGGCCGTTCGCGCGAACCAGAATAACGCCGGAATCTACGGCGCGGTCACGCGCGTCGGTCGGCTGGCGGTCGGACAGACCATATTCCTGCGTCCGGCGACTGAGAAAGAGGAACGTGGATGATCGATGTCAAACTGGCGCAAAATCCCGCGAGTGTCCCAGGCGATTGCGGTAACAACTGTCTGTCCGCTCAGTGCGAGTCCGCCAAGCGCTCCCGCACCCCCGCCACAAACTTCGCCTTATCCTTCCGCATTTGTTGGACCAGCGCTTGATTGCCCGTATCTTCGTGGGCCGCCGCCCAGAGCACCATCTCCGTCAGCACCGGCGCCAGATCGATTCCTTTTGCGGTAAGCGTGTACACCAGCTTCCGGCCGTCCGCTGGATCGGGCTTCGCGGCGATGATTCCGTACGCGACCAGCTTGCGCAGGCGGTCGGCCAGGATATTCGTCGCAATTCCTTCATAGCACTCCATGAATTCTTTGTAGGTCCGGAACCCGCGCAGCATCATGTCGCGGATGATCAGCAGCGACCAGCGGTCACCCAGCATCTCCACGGAGGCATTCAGCGGGCATTCCGAGCGCCGCTTCGCTTTGCGCGCCGGCATAATTTTATTATGGGAACATCACTTGCATTTAACAAGTGACCTGTTTCATAATTCCACAAGTCACGAGCCTCTGACAATCGCTTTCCAAACGATTTGCATCTGAATCACGGGTTGGCCGTGACCCATGACCCATTGCTAATGAAGAAAAGCCGAGAAGATGCGGCATAGGAGATCGCAATGCAGAAAATCACTCCATTCCTGTGGTTCGAGAGCCAAGCCGAAGAAGCAGCCAACTTTTATGTTTCCACCTTCAAGAACTCGAAAATTCTGAACGTTGCGCGCTACGGAGATGCGGGCCCGGGACCGAAGGGATCCGTAATGTTGGTGACCTTCCAACTCGAAGGGCAGAATTTCATGGCGCTCAATGGCGGCCCGAAC
>JBAVAA010000133.1:0-1742 GCA_049585515.1 Terriglobales bacterium
GCGTGTGCCTGTTCACCCGCATACCCGAGTTTTTCTCCCGCATGGGATTTACTGCCGCGAATCATCAGGATCTTCCCGACAAGATCCACAAAGACTGTTATCAATGTCCCAGGCTTTATCGTTGCGATGAAGTAGCCATGGTGCGCGGAGAACTGCCCACGTTTGCGATCCTGCCGCCGCCGAACAACTTTGTGAAGATTCACGCATGAACTCGCTGCGCCGCTCTCCAGAAAAAATCCTTTTGCCCCACGGGTTTTCCTTCTCGGCGGTGGCGGCCGGAATCAAAGTCAGTGGCCGTCCCGACCTCGCGCTAGCGGATGCAGCCGGCGGCGCCTCTGCTGCTGCATTGTTCACGAAGAACCTGGTTGTAGCTGCTCCCGTGGAAGTCGGCCGAGCGGCGTTGCGCTCGACCGGCGGCCGCGTGCGAGCCCTCCTCGTGAACTCCGGAAACGCAAACTGCGCCACCGGCCGCGCGGGCATTCAAGCCTGCGAACGGGTTTGCAGCGACGCCGGAAAACTGTTGGGCGTTCCTGCCTCCGAAATTTTTCCATCCTCGACCGGCATTATCGGGGTTCGACTGCCGGCGGAAAAAATCCAGGCCGGTTTGCGGGAGATGATTGCATCACGATCGCCGAGCCGGCGCGGGATTCTGGCCTTTGCCCACGCCATCATGACCACCGATACCCGCCCGAAGATCGCGTCCGCGCGCTTCCGGGCAAACTCGAAAGACATTACTGTGCTGGGGATTGCCAAAGGCGCGGGCATGATTCACCCGCAGCTCGCGACCATGCTGGTTTACCTGTTCACCGATGTTGACGCAAGTTCGCGCGAATTGCAGCCACTTTTGCGCGAGGCCTGCGACCAATCTTTGAACTGCATGTCCATTGACGGCGATACCTCTACCAATGACACCGTGCTGTTGCTGGCGAATGGCGCCAGCGGCATTAAAGTAAGGGCCGCTGGCGTCAGAAAAAAGTTCTTAGTGGCTTTGACCGCCGTGTGCCAGTCGCTGGCGGAGCAGATCGTCAGCGATGGTGAAGGCGTACAGCACGTAATCCGGTTATTCGTCGAACAGGCGCAGAGCAGGAAAGAGGCGTTGGCAGTAGCGCGGACGATTGCTCATTCAATGCTGGTTAAAACGGCGTGGGCCGGGGCCGATCCGAATTGGGGACGGATTCTAGCCGCCGTGGGAAGATGCGGCTTGCCCATCGATCCATCGCGCGTCCAGATTTTCATTGGCAATCAGAAAGTGTGCCGTAACGGCACTGCCTGCCCGTTCGACGAAAAGCAAGCCCATCGCGACCTCGCGCAGCCAGTCTGCGATATTCGTGTCCAGCTTGGCAGAGGCCGACACTCAGTGCGATTTCTAACCACCGATCTGACCGCCGAGTACGTGCGGATCAATGCCGATTATTCCACTTAAGCCAGGCCGCATGTGACAGGACGGAGGTGTCAGGAAACCGAAGCTGATTTTCCTGCGACCCGTCACCCGTCACCTGCGACCTGGTTTTAGAAACTGAACGCCGCCTGCAGTTCAATTTTCCGATTTGCCGCCTGGCTCGAGAATGGCCCACCGGCCAGAGCGATCGATTGTCCGAAAGAGGATGAGGTTAGAGAGCCAATGGGAGTTGCCGCATTCACCCTGTTCAGGATGTTGCGCGCATTTACGCTGAAGGTTACGCTGTAGCGCCGACTCGTTGCCGGCCCCATGCCGCCGCCCCCAGGGCCGCGTCCCCCAAAAC
>JBAVAA010000134.1:0-3395 GCA_049585515.1 Terriglobales bacterium
GCGCGATGCAGCACAACCGGCGCCGCACGACTCTGACCATGCTTGGAATGGCTTGGGGGATCGCCACTGTCGTTATTCTGCTGGCGTTCGGTTCGGGGTTCGAGCGCGCCATCGACCTGATCTTCAGCTCCTGGGGGACTGACGTGATTGGAGCATTCCCCGGAAGAACGTCGCTGCAGGCGGGCGGGGCGAAGGCGGGAGCCGAAGTTCGGCTGAAGCTGGCCGATGTGGATTACATCCGCAACGAAGTGCCGATGGTGAAAGGCGTCACCCCGATTTTCGACAAGCAGAATGGCGTTGCCATTCAGCACGACACCCGCACTTTCACCAATCTTTTTCTCACCGGCGTCTACCCGGTTTACGAGCGCATTCGCGGCTTCAGCGTTGCCACCGGCCGCGGGCTGAGCGAGCAGGATCAACTGGAGCACGCGCGCGTGGCGGTGATTGGCGACGAGGCCAAGCGGAGACTTTTTTCCGGCGAACAGCCGCTGGGGCAGAGTATACGGATCAACGGCGTCAGTTTTCAGGTGATCGGCACCTATCAGCACAAAGTGCAGGGCGGCGACAACAACGACAATACGCTTGTAGCGATCCCTTTCAGCGCAATGGGCGATCTCTACGACACGCAATACATCACCGGCATTTTTATGGACTACGAGGGACAGGACCATCAGCAGCTGGCGCGCGTGGTGCGGAGCGTGCTTGCCGGGCACCATAACTTCCGCCCGGATGACCGTAGAGCCGTGTTCATTGCTGACTTCAAGCAGGACTTCGACGAGTTCACCGTCGTGACCACTGCGCTTAAGATCCTGCTGGCTTTTATCGGAGCGCTGACGCTGGGAATTGGCGGCATTGGGCTGATGAATATCATGCTGGTTTCGGTGCAGCAGCGCACGCGGGAAATCGGCTTGGAGAAGGCGCTGGGAGCGCAGAGGAGCCACATCCTGTTTCAGTTTCTCGCGGAAGCGCTGGCGATTACTTTTGCCGGCGGAGCGGCTGGAATTGGCATCGCTTACCTGATCTCGTGGGGCGTGGGGGCGTTGCCGCTGATGAGCGCTTTTGGCGATAACCTGCAGGCCGGCGATATCCATCTGCAGATCAACCTCAGCAGCCTCGTGGTGGCGACCGGGATTCTTGGCGTCGTCGGTGTGTTGAGTGGCATGGTTCCGGCTATTCGGGCGGCGCGATTGGACCCGATCGAGAGTTTGCGGTACGAATAGGGGGAGTTCTCAGTTCTCGGTTCTCGGTTCTCAGTTCTCAGTTCATGATCGCGGGCCTCGGGGAAGGCCCGACTGCAAAACATACGGAACACATTCCTTTTTCGGTGGTTCGCTTTGTCCCTAAGGTTTGACGACTCCATTTTCGTTGATCAGAATATCGAGGAAACCGTTAGCCACTCCTGAGTAGGTGACGATATCGGGCCGATTGTCAGCATTCAGATCGCCGACCGCAATTTGTGCGGGAGACCCGGCTACCTGCAGGATCTGTTCCGCTTGAAAAGTTCCGTTTCCGTTGCCCAGCAAAATGCTGGTAGTAGCCAATCCGCAACAGCTGCCGAGGAGTATATCGAGTTTGCCGTCTCCGTTGAAATCGGCGGCTGACAGGTGCATTGGTATATAGGAAACGGTCGGAAGGGATTTTCCGGCTCCAAATGTCCCCGTGCCGCTGCCCAGGAAGATCATCGGATGCGCTGCGAAACTGCCATTGAAGTCGGTCGTGGACACTACCAGGTCTAATTTTCCATCTTTGTTGAAGTCGCCAATCGCGGCATCGTAGGGATTGGGCACGCCGGTGAGGTCATCCGACATGGTGAATCCTCCCTTAGCATCGCCCAGCAGCACATAGGTTCCACCGTTTTCGGAGTTCTGGTAGTCGCCGACATTGAGCACGACGAGATCCATGCTGCCATCGTGATTGATATCGGCGGTATAGATCCGGCCGCCGGTCGATTTTGCCGCCTCCGCCGGCAGCGTGACCGCCAGCGGAGAATTAAATGTGCCGTTGCCTTTTCCGAGAAGAACATGCACGGCGATACCAGAGCCCGAAGTGTAGGAAAGAAGCGCGAGGTCGGGAATCTTATCGCCGTTAAAGTCGGCGATATTCACGTCGATAACATTTTGCACCGGCAATGTAGCGCCCGCTTTGAACTTCCCAGCGCCAGTATTCAGGAACACCTTCGGCTCGGCCGTGCCGGTCACGGTCGTGACCACGGCGTCGATCTTGGTATCGTTGTTCAGGTCGGCGGTGCGAATGATCTGTCCGGCATTACTGCCGGTGATTCCCGGGAATTCGGTTCCAGTCTTAACCGTAAATGCGCCCTTGCCGTTTCCGGCCAGCAATGAGAAAGGTGTAACGATGTCCTGATCTCCATCTCCATTGATGTCTGCGATGGCAAAGGCATAGTTATTAAGGCCCGGGCTCGCGCCGGTTTGGTAGGCCGATGCGCCTTGAAACGTTCCGTCCCCGTTACCCATCAATACGCCGAGTCCACCGGTTCCACCCAAGACGTTTGGCGAAGGTGCGAAACCACCACCTGTTTGCGTCCCGAGCACCAGATCCAGATTGCCGTCACCGTCCAGATCGGCAGTGGTGATCGCGCCGCATTGATACACTCCCGAATACCAACTCGGAGACTGCAATGTACCATTTCCATTTCCCAGGAACACACCCACAATATCGGTAAGAGTCACCAGCGCTAGATCGGTCTTGTTATCTTTATTGAAGTCGGCAGCCACTAAAGACACCGTATTGGATGGAATCGGAAGCGTCTTGCCGAACTTGAATGTTCCGTCGCCGTTGCCGAGCAATAACTGGCCGTTGGTCAGCACGATGTCCGGATGAGCATCGCCATTTAAGTCGGCAACGACTAAGCTGCCGGGAATACCGGTTGTTTTATATGTTTTGCCGGTGCTGAATACACCCTCTCCTTTTCCCAAAAAAATCCCTACGCTAACGCTCGGGCCGGTGAGCGACTGTTCCAGAGCTTCGATATCCAGATTGCCGTCATGGTTCACATCCACGAGCGAGAATGCATAGATACCGACATTCGGCGTCTGCGTAATGGTCGGCGCTTGGAACGAACCGTCGCCGTTACTGAGCAACACGGCGAATCCGCCATTCGTCTTGGGCGAGATGTTGCCGAAAAATCCCACGATCAGATCCGGATTACCGTCATCATTCAAATCCGCCGCAACGATTGGACCGACGTTGGGTCCGATGATGATGGTCTGCACGGGCGCGTCTTGCTGCTTGGCCACTGGCGCTGTCGCCTGGTAAATGTCGATCGCATTCGGGTTTGAATTGTTAATTGTCGCTACCACATATTTCTTGTTCGGAGCCTGGCCGGCATAAGCGGCAATCGAGCCGGGATTATTCGCGTCCGGATCCGTACACCC
>JBAVAA010000135.1:0-2479 GCA_049585515.1 Terriglobales bacterium
GGCTGGACCTGGCAGAAAACGATGGACTCGGGCGCTTGGGCCGATCAAAGATACGATATTCGTCAAAGAGTGATCGATCCGCTCGATATGACACACAAGATTTCGGTTTCCGGGGTCTACAATCTGCCAGTGGGACGGGGGCGCACGTTTTTGGGAAGCGCCAATCGAATTGTAGATGGCGCCATTGGCGGGTGGGAACTCGGCAGTTCATATACCTTCATTACCGGCATGCCCGTTAATATCGCCGGCGTGTATTTGAATAGCCCGCCTAAAGTTCCGCTGCACAACGAGGACCCTATATACACCCGCGCTTTCGCGCCTTGCACAAACCAATGGCTCCAGGCGTCGGACGGGAGTTGGTCTCTCCAACCCGTTACGGGCTACGTCTATCCGGGATCCTGCAATCAGCCTGATTTCACTCTTATACCTCAATACGGATTCAACCCCAACATCGAATACACTGGCATCCGCTCGAGACCCACCCAACTGTTTGACGTCAACTTGTCGAAGTTCTTTACCATCACGGAAAGGGTGAAGTTCCAACTTCGCCTCAATGCATTCAACGTACTCAATCACCCAGAGTTTGGCACTGTTCCCTTTGAGTACGATACTGGAGCCACCGATCCGACCTTTGGCACTTACAGTAAACTTGCCGGGAACAATCCCCCGCGCAATGTAGAGCTGGCCCTGAAGTTGCTGTGGTAACTACTCCGTTGCTGATCCCTTGGGAACTGCCATGCCAAAGGTACGTGCAATCCCGTGGGGGTTCTAATGCTTGTCGCGAGTAGTGGCGGTTGTGGCGTAGTGAATAGCGCGGTAGTCAGATCCACCCGCGGCTTGGTTTCAAGTTGTATTCCTGGGGCTGTTTTCGGAAACGAGGCCCGAGGCCGCTTGAGAGCAAGCAGATATTCAAACGAGACTCTCTGCGGAAACTCTCAGCCTTGCCTTGCTCCGCCGACCTTACGTTCACACGATCGGAGTTTTCGCCAAGGAAGTTGCTGAAAAATGGGTTACCGTGGGTTGGAGCTTGAGGGTAAGACCGCAGTTGTAGTTGGTGACACGTCTGGCATAGGCCAGGAGGGTGTAAGTTGGCTTTGGCCTCGCAAGCTAAAGCCGATCCGAAAGGAGACCTACACCCCATGGCCAAGGTTATACCGATCAATGAGCGGTTCCAACATTTTGTGGAAGAGTTACAAGACACTTTCTGGGGAGATTTGTACGGGCGAACCCGGCAAGCATGGAAGAGGTTTTTCGAGCTGGAGTCGAATCGCATGCGGGACCGCTACGCCGGCTGGCCGCAGCATGGGCGAGGTCCGCGGAAGGCGGGAGGGTATCGCAACGGGTACTATGAGCGCGGTTTTGCCACGGTGTTCGGCACGATTCGGCTGCGGATCGCGCGGGCGCGGGGGAAGAATTTTCTGCCGCCCGGGGTGAAGCATTTTCAGCGTCGAGCGCCGGCTTTGGCGATGTTGATTCGGGAGGCATTTCTACGCGGGCTGTCGACGCGGCAGGTGGGCCGGGTGGTCAGCACCCTGACGGGCGAAGTGGTGAGCGCGCAGACGGTGTCGCGGCTGATTCGCGACCTGGATGAGGCGGTCTGTGAGTTTCACCGAGCACCGTTGGCCGATGAATGGGCATACCTGTTCCTCGATGGCGTGAGCCTGCGGGTGCGGCGGCCGAGCGGACGCAAGCGGGTGCAAATGCTGGTCGCCTACGGAGTACGACGCGACGGGCGCCGCCAGTTGTTGGCTTTTCTGCGCAGTCAGGGGGAGAGTCAAAGCGCTTGGGAGGGACTGCTGGGAGATCTGTACCGGCGCGGGTTACAAGGGGAGAATCTACAGTTGATCTTGACCGACGGCTGTGCGGGATTGGCGGCGGCGATTCAGACGGTCTATCCGCGAGTGCTGCACCAGCGCTGCTGGGTGCACAAAATGCGCAATATCCTGGAACACGTGCGCAAGCGTGACTATGACGAAGTGAAACGGGCAGCGCAAGCCATCTATCGAGCCGAGAACCGACGTCAAGCCGAGGCCGCTTTTCGCGCCTTCCGAAGCCGCTGGCAACGGGAGTACGGGCCTATGGTGCGGCGGCTGGAACGCGACCTGCCGGAACTGCTGTCGTTCTTTACCTTCCCCCGGCACATGTGGAAGAAGCTGCGTACTACCAACGTCATCGAACGATGTTTCGTGGAGGTGCGGCGCCGCACCCGGCCCAAGGTTTGCTTTGTGAACGTGAAAAGCGTGGACCGAATTATCTACTCCATCTTCCAGCGCTTTACCCTGGAATGGAAAACCCGCACCCTCAACCTATTTACACAAGCTGCGTGACATCACCAATTCGTGGTCAAAGACGATTGGTGAGTTTGTCGCGCCGCACCTTCCAGCCTACGAATTTGTCGGAGAAAAACCGATAAGGGAGACCGGCGTAGAATTGTGCCGTCTATCTCGACCCCGCCAACTTCAAGAACATTGGCGATGGC
>JBAVAA010000136.1:0-2286 GCA_049585515.1 Terriglobales bacterium
CACGAACACGATGATGAATTTGCGTGTCATGAATTCGAAGAAGTTCTCAGTTCCCGGTTCTCAGAAAACGTTCTCGGGTTCAAGTGAGAACTGACACCTGGCAACTGAGAACTTCCTTTCACTCCTCCGCCGCGATTTCCATCTCCTGATCCTGTGGACGACCGTATTCTTTCAGCTTATTGTGCAGCGTCTTCAAGCTGATGCCGAGTATTTCCGCGGCTCGCGTTTTATTGTTGTTAGTGGCTTGCAGAGTTTTCAGGATCAGCAACTTCTCCGCTTCCTCCACAGTCGTGCCTACGCCCAGGTGCACGGCATCGGGATCGTTCACCACCGGCCGCACACTCTGGCCAAAGCCCGGAGGCAAATGTTTGGTTTCCACGAGTCCGCTTTCGCAGACGATCACCGCTCGCTCCAGCGTGTTGCGTAGCTCCCGCACATTGCCGGGCCACGAGTAGGTCTGGAACATATTGAGCACGGCCTCGCTCACGTCGGCCACTTTGCGATCATGCTTCAAGTTCATCTCGGCCAGCAGGCTCTTCGCTAACTCCCGCACATCTTCTTTATGTTCGCGCAAGGCGGGCATATGAATATTGAAAACGTTCAGCCGGTAATAAAGATCCTGCCGCAGTTGTCCATTGGCGACGGCCTCGTCTGGAACCTTGTTGGTGGCGGCGAGCACGCGCACATCCACCGAAGTTTCGACCTTGCTGCCGAGCCGCCGCAGTTTGTGGTCTTCGAGCACGCGCAGCAACTTCGCCTGCGTGCCCACCGGCATCTCCCCAATCTCATCGAGCAGAAGCGTGCCGCCTTCGGCCAGTTCGAAGCACCCGGTGCGCCGCTCCAACGCGCCCGTGAACGCCCCCTTTTCGTGGCCGAAGATCTCGCTCTCGATCAGGGTTTCGGGAATGGCCGCGCAATTAATAGGGATAAAAGGCTTGCCGCGCCTTGGGCTCAGATCGTGAATGGTGCGGGCCACCAGTTCCTTGCCAGTTCCGCTGGCCCCGGTGATCAGCACCGATGCGATGCTGGGAGCCACCTGTTCGATCAGCCGGAAAATCCCCTGCATTTGAGAGGATGCTCCCACCAGACGGCCGAGAGCTCCCTTGTCGCGCAAACTGCGGCGCAGAGTTTCGTTCTCCGTGCGCGCGTTCAGGATCTCACCGATATTGGTGAGAATGGAGCGCAGCCGCCGGAAGTCGATGGGTTTTTCGATGTAGTCCTGTACGCCCAGCCGCCCCGCGTGAAATGCGGTTTCGGTCGCTTTCTGCGCGGTCACCATCACTACCGCTACGGATTGCGAAAGATCCGCCAGTTTCTCCACAAGCTCCATGCCGCCCATCCGCGGCATCTTGACATCTGTGATCACGATGGACGGAGCAAAGCTGGGAATCTTTTCGAGAGCATCCACGCCGTCCACCGCGGTGTCGGTGCGATAGCCCCATCCCGAAACCAATTCGGCCAGCCCGGTTCGTTCGTTCTCTTCGTCTTCGACAATCAGTACGCGTTCTTGTGTCATATTTCCTGGACTCAGGCCCCAGCAGCATTATTCAGGGAAGCGCGCCGCCCCGCAACCCGCCGAACGCTCCATATCAATTTGAGATGAAACACTCTGCTTCAAGTAATACAGCAAAAATGCTGTAGAGGACCCTGTCGATGCCTTCCGAGATCGCATAAAATGCCGCCTGTCTATTGTTAGAGTGTTGCAAAATTGCGTACTTGCTGTAAAATTCGTTGTTTCCCGGAAGCAGCCTATCTGTATGTGCCTAAGATTACGGTTCTATTAAATAGTATGCAGTGGATTCGATTCGGAGGAACTCAATGTCACTTTGTCACAAAACTTACCGGAGATGCGCGAGTGTCGCGCTCGTCCTGGCCCTGGTTCTGATTGCGTCGCCGTTCTTGTTGAACGCACAAACTGCTCCCGCCCCTAAGCCGTCCACGACATCGTCGGACGACTTCCCCAAGGCAGAGTTTTTTATTGGGTATCAGTGGTGGAACCCGGGCGGCAACATACCCGATCAGAATACGCCGCCAAACGCTTTCCATTTGCCCTCCGTTGCTCAGGGCTTTGGCACCAATCTGGCTTGGAACTTCACCAAGTACTTAGCTCTGGAAGGCAATTACGGCGGAGACTGGAATCGTTACGCGGCCAACAACGCCTTCGTCGTCGGGCCGAAGTTGACCTACCGGGGCGATGGTGTGAATTTCTTCGTGCACACCATGCTCGGATTCGATCGTTTCGCATCTAGAGGGATCCCACCCGACAATGGTGTAGCCGCGCTTCTC
>JBAVAA010000137.1:0-5114 GCA_049585515.1 Terriglobales bacterium
GCGCCGCTCTCGAACTGGCCAACTTCGATAAAGCCTACGAGTTACTGGCGACGAAATTCTTTGAGCACTTCATCTACGTGGGCGCGGCCATGAAGAAGATGGGCGGCCGAGACTATCAGCTCTGGGATGAACAGGACGGTTTTTTTTATGACGTACTTCGCCTGCCCAATGGGGACTTCAAGAAATTCCGTTTGCGCTCGATGGTCGGCCTGATTCCGCTTTACGCCGTTGAGGTGTTGGATCGGGAAGATCTCGATCCTCATCCCGAATTTCTGGGCAACGTCGAATGGTTTATCAAGAATCGTCCCGACCTGGTGGGGAATGCCTGCTACTCCATTGAGGGGCAGCGGTATGTGCTTTCGATCGCGGACTCGGGCCAGTTCGCCCGCATTCTGCAATACATCTGGGACCCTAAGGAATTCCTTGCTCCGCACGGGATTCGCAGTCTATCCAAATATCACGAGGAGCATCCATTTTGCTACCAGGGAAACTGTGTCGGCTATGAGCCTGGGGAATCGAGCGTACGCATCAAAGGCGGAAATTCCAACTGGCGTGGCCCGTTGTGGTTTCCGACAACCTATCTGCTGATTCGTTCGCTAATGAAGTTCAGCCGCGCGCTGGGACCGGGCTTCGCGGTCAAAACACCCGGCAGCAACGGACAGCCGATTACGCCGTTTACGATGGCGGCGGAAATTGCCGATCGCATGATTGGATTATTCCGCAAGAACGAGCAAGGAGAGCGTCCTTGCTTTGGCCCGTACCGCAAATTTCAGGAAGATCCGCACTGGCGTGATTACCTGCTTTTCAACGAGTACTACCATGGCGACACCGGGCAAGGCCTTGGAGCTAGTCATCAGACAGGCTGGTCGGGCATGGTGGCCAATCTGATCGACGAGTGGCGCCGCTGATGCTTCGGAGACGCCTGATATCCGCGGGAATCCTGTTTTTGACCCTCATCACAGTAAGTGTGGCCGGCTATCGCCTGCTGGGCGGCCACTCCGTTACTTTCCTGCAAGCGCTCTACATGGCGGTCATCACGCTCGCCGGAGTTGGTTATGGAGAGATTGTTGAGACTGCTCATAATCCGGCTCTGCGGATCTTCAACATGGGAGTGGTGCTGTTCGGTGTAGCGGTGACCGTCTATGTGTTTTCCGTGGTGGCGGCCTTTCTGGTGGAGGTCGAAGCGACAAATCCGTTTTGGAGACGCAGAATGCAGAAACGAATCAGCGAACTCAGGGAACACTACATCGTCTGCGGCCTCGGAGACACAGGCCGGCATGTGGTGGAGGAGATGCACCGGACTGGAACGCGGTATGTCGTCGTTGATCTCCACGAGGAGTTGATCAAAAAAGTAGGCGAGACGCATCCGGATCTTTTTCGAGACATGCTGTACGTGGTTGGCGACGCTACCGAGGAGGAGACTCTAAGTAAGGCGGGCGTCGAACATGCCAAGGGGTTGGTCGCCGGTCTTCCGGTGGATAAAGACAACCTGGTCGTCACTGTGATCGCGCATCAGGCCTTTCCCAATCTGCGCATTGTGGCGCGCGCCTCGGACCAGAAGTTTGCCGAGCGCATGGTGCGGGCGGGCGCCCGAGCCACGGTTTCGCCGAGCCATATTGGCGGCCTCAGAATGGCGAGTGAACTGATCCGGCCTCACGTTGTGGGGTTCCTGGATCTGATGTTGAAGGACCAGTCGCAAACGCTGCGCGTGGAGGAGATCGAAGTCGGCGCGGCTTCACCGTGGGTGGGCAATCCTTTAAGCGAAATCGGGATTCATGCACGGCACAACCTGCTGGTGCTGGCGGTAAAGAGCGGAGGAGAAGCGGGAACTCCCAAGCTGTGGGTGAATCCTCCGGATAAGCTGATGATCCGAGGAGGCACCGCGATCATCGTGCTGGGTGATGTAAAGGATATTCGCGCGGCACGCAGCGAAGCACGAGCGGCGGACGCCACGGCGCACACCGAAGTCGTGTGAGGGAAGTCCTTGTGCCTGATTCCACCATGGGTGTAGGATGCGTTGCGGTTAGGCTCGCAGGTCGGCCCTAGCCATCGAACGGGAGCAGTCATGAATACCCTTCCGATTTTGTTGGGCGCCCTGTGCGTGTACGCGCTTGCTTATCGTTATTACAGCGCGTTCATCGCCGCCAAGGCGCTAGCTCTGGACGATCGGCGCACGACTCCAGCGCACGCGTTTGCGGACGGGCATAACTATGTCGCATCGCCACGATGGGTGCTGTTTGGACACCACTTCGCGGCCATTGCTGGAGCGGGGCCGCTGGTGGGGCCGACTCTGGCGGCACAATTCGGATTTGCGCCGGGCTTTCTCTGGCTGCTGATCGGCGCTGTCCTGGCTGGGTGTGTTCAGGATTTCACCGTGCTGGTGGCTTCGATACGTCATCGCGGGCGATCGCTGGCGGATGTTGCCCGTACTGAGATTAGTCCCTTTGCCGGCCTGGTGGCGATGATCGCCGTGCTTTTTATTCTTCTGGTGACGCTCGCCGGCCTCGGAATCGTTGTCGTCAATGCGCTTTCCAACAGTCCGTGGGGCATCTTCACTATCGGCATGACCATCCCCATCGCGGTCATCATGGGATTCTGGATGTTCAAAAGCCATGCAGGAAAAATTACCGTCACCGGCCCTAGTATCTTTGGTGTCGTTCTCTTGTTCGCCAGCGTAATCGCCGGGCACTGGGTGGCGCAGAGTGGGACGGCGGCGGCGGCGCTTACCTTCACACCCCACCAGGTCACCATCCTCATGGCAATCTATGGTCTGGTTGCTTCGGTTCTTCCCGTCTGGTTGGTGCTGGAACCGCGCGACTACCTCTCGACCTACGTTAAGCTCGGCACCATAGCCATCCTGGTCGTCGGCGTCTTCATCGTGCATCCCAACATTCAATTTCCGAACTTCACGCAGTTCGTTCATGGCGGCGGGCCGATCATTAAAGGGAGCCTGTTCCCCTTTCTTTTCGTGACCATCGCCTGCGGTGCGATTTCCGGCTTTCACTCGCTCGTGTCCTCCGGTACAACACCGAAGATGCTGGATAAGGAGAGCGATGCTCGCTTTATCGGATACGGCGCCATGATCGCGGAGTCGCTTGTGGGCATTCTGGCTTTGATTGCGGCCTGCTCCATGTATCCGGGCGATTACTTTGCCATCAACACGACGCCCGCGGTTTTCAGCCATCTGGGCCTGACCACGGTGAATCTCGATATGTTCTCCCGCGAAGTTGGCGAGAAGCTGGCGGGGCGAACGGGCGGGGCAGTCTCGCTGGCGGTTGGCATGGCACAAATCTTCAAGGGATTGCCGGGGATGGATCGCCTGATGGGCTACTGGTATCACTACGCCATCATGTTTGAAGCGCTGTTCATCCTCACTACTGTAGATACGGGAACGCGCGTGGCCCGCTACGTCCTGCAGGAACTTATGGGTAAGGCGCACAAGCCCTTCGGCAACAATGCCTGGCTGCCGGGAAATCTTATCACCAGCTCGGTGGTGGTGCTGGGCTGGGGATACCTGATCTATACGGGAAACATTTCCACGATATGGCCGTTATTTGGGACGGGCAACCAGTTGTTGGCGACCATCGCGCTGGCGGTGACCACTACCTTCCTCATTAACATGGGCAAGCGGCAATATGCGTGGATTACGTTTATCCCGATGTGCTTCGTGGGCGTCACTACGGTTACGGCCGGAGTGTTGGGAATCAAGAATATCTTTTGGCCATTGACGTCCAAGCCCGGGCAGGTATTTACCGGCTATCTGGATTCGATCCTGATGAGCATCTTTATTGCGGGCGTGGTTCTGGTCGTTCTAGATGCGGTGCGGCGCTGGATCGCGACTTTGAACGGCGCGCCTGCTCCGGTCGAGGCTTTCGGTCCTCCCCTCACGGCTGCGGGCGAAGTGAAGATGGGTTGCTGCTAGGCAAATGAATAGCACAGTGAACGCAGAGCTTCGTCGCCACTGTAAGGTTGGCATTGGTTAGCGGCTTGTGACCGGGGTCACAACTATGTGTGAGCGGTGTCGCATCTTGTGATGAAGGATGATAAGAAAATTCCAGATTCTAACGGCGTCGTTCCCAGGACGGCGCCGGCTTTAAGAACTCTCTTACGCCGGCTCGACGAACCTTCGATGCCGGTGCAGTCCAGCTAGTGCGATTTTTTCGGTACGCCGCCACTTGCGGCAAGTCCACACGAGGTGCTTATGGCCGTTGCATCTAAACCTTCGACTCCCCCTGCTTCCAACAAGCCACAGGTCAAGAGCCCGATACCCGGCATTCTGATGGCGTTGGTTCTGGTAACGCTGCTCGTGCTGGCCTGGTCCGGCGTGTCGCCGACGACGCCTTGGTCGCAAGGTTATGACCCCCTGGGGCACTGGTGGCTCTCCACAATTCTCGCCGCTCTCCCGGTCATCGTGCTCCTGGGAACCCTCGCGTTCTTGCACATGAAGGCACACTACTCCGCCGTGCTCGGCTTGGTCACTGCCTTGGTGATCGCCGTCGGCGTTTTCCATATGCCGGTCAAGATGGCCAGCATTACAGCCATCTACGGCGCCTGCTATGGACTGTTTCCAATCGGCTGGATCATTCTGAACGTCATCTTTCTTTACCGCATGACGCTGGAGACCGGACGCTTCAAGGTTTTGCAGCAAAGCATGACCGGTATCACTCAGGACACACGGCTGCAACTTTTGCTGATCGCCTTTTCCTTTGGCGCGTTCTTTGAGGGTGCGTCCGGATTCGGAACGCCGGTTGCGGTGACTGCGGCGATTCTGATCGGCTTGGGATTCAAGCCGCTGCAGGCGTCGGGCTTGTCGCTGATCGCTAATACCGCGCCTGTGGCCTATGGCGCGCTCGGCACGCCCATCATTGCGCTCGCGGCGGTCACCGGCTTCTCTGAGGTCACGCTGGGCGCTCAGGTCGGGCGCATCCTGCCTTTCTTTTCGGTGCTCGTGCCGTTTTGGCTGGTGTGGGCGTACGCCGGATACAAGGGAATGAAAGAGGTCTGGCCTGCGGTTGCAGTTGCGGGTGTGACCTTCGCTGTCCCGCAATTCCTGATTTCGAACTTCCATGGGCCGTGGCTGACGGATATTGGTGCGGCCATCATCTCGATGGCAT
>JBAVAA010000138.1:0-5956 GCA_049585515.1 Terriglobales bacterium
ATCAGAACTTGGGTTTTCCACATTGAAATCCCAATGGCCGACAATCCAGTCGGTACTGAGGGCATCAATACAAGCGGTCTTTAGATGAAAGGCGTAAACAGGGGTAGTGGGCACTCCCTGTGAATTCGGCGACAGGTTCATGGCGTCGCAGGCGGTGGTCCAGGGTGTCGATCCACTGGTTGTGGGACTGCAATTATCGGGTAGTCCGTTGACCGAGCGCGGCAAATTGAATGGCGCAGCGCTGCGGTAATCATTGATCTTGCCGAAATAATGATCAAAGCTGCGGTTTTCCTCAGCGAGGAAAATAACGTGTTTAATCACGCTCGAGTCTGCCGTGGGCGGTGGCGTGGTGGTGGTACTGCTCCCAACCCCGCCGCAACCGGCGAGGACGGCGAGAATCGGCAGAGCGAACAACGAGGTCATGCAACGAAGCGTGGCACGCAAATGCATACTAGAACCTCCTGAAACCTCAAGTTTTCTGGCGACGCGCGGGCGTCTGTGATGAGACATAGCAACCGAACGTCGAAACTCAGGCGCCTTTATTTGCCACCATTCGCGGCCGCTTTCGCGAGCTGCTGCGAGTCACGATAGCGGGCCAGATGCGGGATCATGGGCGTCACTTCAAACGCCATCTTGTCGCGGGCCGAGAGCAAAGGCACGGGCTTGATCTTGTTCATCTCGACGTGGTCATCCCACGGATCGAGCTTGATACGGCTGCCCAGGGGGAGGGCCGCGATCTGGGTAACGTCGGCAGTGTGCAGCGCGGGCGCGGACTGCAGCAACGCGCTCATGCGGAGCACGCTGTCTCCCCTCGCCATACGGCTGCCGAACTCCGGCGTGATCAGAGCCGGCAATTCCTTCGAGCGCGCTTCCAGAGCACGCAGGAACAGGCCCGCGTTTGCGAGCTTGTCTTTGTAAGGCGAGTTCCGCAAGAACTCGAGCGCCTTCTGGTCAGCGGCCTCTTCCTGATGCGGATCGCGCGCCAGTTGGATGCGGCGGAACGTTTCTTCATCCGGGAAGACCATCCGATCGCCGAAAGCGTACTTGGTGTCCAGACGATGGCCGAGGGCGATGTGTCCGAGTTCATGCGCCAGGACCATGGCCAGCGAGGCCTCATCGGGCAACACATCCAGCAGTCCGCGGCTGACTACGATGGTGTGGCCCACGGTAAACGACTCGAGTGGAGTAGTGAGCAGGACTCGAGCCCGCACATCCGGCTGGATGTCGAGCTTATTGGTGATCTCAAGGTTATTGATCACCGTCTGCATGACCTTTGACACGTCGCCATCCGGCGCCAGCACTCCGGCACGCTGCAAACGATCGAGCACGTCGTCTTCCGCCTCACGTTCCCATTTGTGCTCGCTCTCAACCGGACTGATCTCGTTGGCGGCTTCGGTTTCGTCGGTGATGTCCGACGCCGAATCCACCTGCACCGAAGTGAATTCATCGGTGTCGGTCGGCAGCTTCAGGTTGTAGCCCCATAGCCGTGTCTGGCTACGCATGGCCAGCTTGCGAAACAGCGCATACTTGGCATCCGACTCTTCGGTATAGATGAATGCGGGCAGCCAGATCCCCGGCTGCGAGTTGGTACGCCACGTGTCAAAGTGGAAGTAGAAGTTCAGACGCCGCTGCGGCAGGTAGGTTCCGTTGAATCGAACGATAGTGTAGTCCTGATCCTCCACCCAGATGCGTCCCAGAAAGTGCGGTCCTTTCACTTTCGGTTTCGGCGACACATCAAAGACAAGGGTGCGGATCTCGCCCAGAAATTCCTGGTGGAGATACTTCAGATCGTAGTTCCGCTTGTCGAAGCCGGGAATGTAGACCATCTGCATGAAACCCAGCGCCACATAATTCATCTTGTAGAAGCTGTTCAGCTTTTCCAGGATGAGAGTGGGCAGCGACTTCTTGTTTTTCTGGAATGACAGGTCCTCGATGCCGTTCTTCATGATCAGGCGGCCTATGAAGTACTTGTCGCTGGTTGGCACCTCCCCGAGATCGTCATCACTCTTGTAGTCCTGAATGTAGGTGTCGACCATGGGGGTATAGGGTTTCAGGTCCTGAACGAATTTGGCTTCACGGTAGAAGATGCGGTCGGCCGTCTCGTTGGCCTTGGCCGTCCTCTGATCCTGGTTCACCTGTGGGCCAACCATGTTGGGAGTATCATCCGCAGCCCGCAGGCCTATGGCGGACAGGAGTAAGAGTGCCAGTACGAATGCGTGCATGCGGTATCGAGCCATTGGGGCCTCCATATAAAAACTCACTCAGACAGTTCAAAAACGATATGAACGAGCGCGGCGCAATCGTAAGGCTGACCGTCGCGGCGTGCCGGACGGAACTGTATGCGCTGCGCGGCGACCAGGGCGGAATCATCCAGACCATATCCCAGTCCTTTCACCACGCGGTTGACATGCAATGAACCGGAAGCGCCGAAAACTACGTCGAGCAGCACCTCGCCCTCAATGCCCCGCCGTCGGGCCTCTTGCGTGTAAGTGGGGCGCGGCTTGAAAACGATCTCGACCGGTTGCAACTGGGGCTTCTTCTGAATACGTTGCGGACTTAAACTGCCGCCGGGTGTGACTACCTCATTGAACCCGGCCTGCACAACCACGCCTTCTTTGCCGCGTCCATGGGATCGGGAGGTCCCGGCATCGCCCGCTCCGGTGAATCCCGCGCCGCGAATCGTACCGCTGACACCGCGAGTTCCTCCAGTGCCATTGCCCTTACCAACTCCTGCCGGCAAGTCGAAAGAACCGACGCTGGCCACGGTGACGGTTTGGCGCTTGGGGTCGCCTTGGCCGGGTACGCCGTTGGGATCTCCGAAGCCGCCGGTCTGGACCTCACGCGGGGGCTTACGGGCCGTCGCCACCTCGGATCTCGCGACGCCGAAAACGTTCGTCTTCACCTCTACCCGTGGGGCCGGTTTGGCTGGAACGGCAGGCGGCGCGGAAGCGGCGATCTTTGGGAGTTCAGGCTTCGGCGGATCGATCTTCGGTAGATGGGGAGGCTTGACATCCGCTAGTAAAGGCGCGCGCTTCGACGTTTTTTTTCTGGCCACCAGAGCGCTCGCCGCCTGGGGTGTTGCTGGGTGTGTTATCGGCGCAGGGATCCGGGGTGCAATTAGGGCGATGTAATGATGCGTGCTTGCGGAAGGCTCGACCGTCACCGGGTTGGGAAGCCGCGATCCCAGCCCAATCAGCAGGAGAAGACCCACAACATCGATCGCCATTCCCGCGAGGAAAGTGTTCCAGCGTGGCGGGCGGCGCACTTCGTAAGTGAGATAGGTTAGGGTCACTACTGAATTTCTCCGCATGCGCTAGTCGGTAACTGTCTCGTAATAACCACACGCATAACACGCCGGCGGGACGCATTCGAAACGCTGCGCTCGCCGGGAAGCTGCTTCGAGAATCAGGGCAGCCTCGATTTCGGAGGAACTACTCACGGCGATATTTGGTGAAGGAAACTGCAGGCGGGTTGCCGACGTTTCTCCAGATTCAAGTTTTACAAGTGCGTTCATCTACAGCGAATTACCGACTACACCAACCCCGAAGCGACGAAGCAACTCTAAGTTTGAGCCGGGGGAAGAGCTTTATGAAGAAACGCATCGGAATCGTTTTCGGGACTCGCCCCGACGCGATCAAGATGGCTCCCGTCGCGCTCGAGCTTCGTAAACATTCCGGTGAGTTCAACACAGTGGTGATCTCCACCGGCCAGCACCGGCAGATGCTGGACCAGGTGCTGCGAGTATTCGACGTGGGCGTCGACATCGAACTCGATCTCATGCGCCACAATCAGACCTTAAACGGACTGACGCGGAGAATCCTCGAAGCTATGGACGCGCTGCTGGACGAAAACCAGCTCGATTGCCTGCTGGTGCAGGGCGACACCACCACTGCCTTCGCGGCCGCGCTGGCTGCCTTTTATAGAAAGGTGCCGGTTGCCCACGTCGAAGCCGGCTTGCGCAGCCGGGACATCTTTCAGCCCTGGCCGGAAGAGGTGAATCGAAGGCTGGCCGCCGTAGTCACGCAGTTGCACTTTGCGCCTACGCCACTGGCCCGCGAAAACCTTCTCGCCGAAGCTGTCCCAGCCAACGATGTGGTGGTCACTGGCAACACCATTGTCGATTCCGTGCACAGGCTTCTGCAGATGCAAACCATCGAACATCCGCTTCCCGAGGGCGTTCCGGACGACGGCTCTCCGCTGGTGTTGATGACTTCCCACCGCCGCGAATCCTGGGGCGCCGAACTGGAGAACATCTGTCACTCGATTTTGGAACTGGTTGAACGCTTTCCGCATATTCGGGTCGTCTATCCCGTCCACCTGAATCCGAACGTGACGGGCACGGTGCAAGCGCTGCTGAGCAATCGCGATCGCGTGCATCTGATTCCGCCTGTTGACTATTTCCAGTTCCTTTCGCTGCTGCGCCGGTGCTACCTCGTGCTGACCGATTCGGGCGGTGTGCAAGAAGAGGCCCCAATCTTCCACAAACCAGTGTTGGTGCTGCGCAAGGTGACTGAGCGTCCAGAGGCTTCGCTGATGGGGATGGCTAAGGTAGTTGGCACATCGCGCGAAGCGATTGTGCATGAAGCCTCGCAGCTCCTCAGTAGTGAATACGCCTACCAGACAATGGCTGCGGGAGAGTGCCCCTATGGTGATGGTCAAGCCGCAGCGAGGATCGTCACCGCATTATCACGTTGGCTCGAAGGTGAACAACCTGTCCTGCAAGACTCGGAGCAGTTCGATGGAGCTGCGATGAAGGAGCAAGTCGAAAGGGAAGAAAGTTGTGTGGTGGCGGGGCTGTGCCCCGCAGATACGGTGCAGAGCGCCGTCGCCACAACGGGTGGTGACGGCGTATGTTAATGCTCCTGTTTCGGATGATCGTCCTGCTCATCTGCATTTACACACTCCGCCACTATTTCTTCACCCTGAACCGTCTTTTCGGGCGGCAGCGACACCCGTACGTGGATTTGGAAAGCGCCGCCTGGCCGGCGATCACGGTCCTGATCGCCGCCCACAACGAAGAGGCCGTAGTCGCCGACATCATGAAGGCCCTGCTGGAGGCCGACTATCCGACAGAGCAGCTGACCATCATCCCAGTGAACGACCGCTCCACCGACCGCACGCGCGAGATCATCGACGCCTTCGCCGAGCAAAACCCCTGCATCGCACCCTTTCACCGTATCGGCGGAAAGCCCGGCAAGGCAGCGGCCTTGAAGGACGCGATGACGCTGGTTAACACCGAGGTTGTGCTCATTTTCGATGCGGATTACATTCCCGGCAAGGCGCTCATACGGCAGTTGGTAGCGCCCTTCTTCGATCCTGAGATCGGAGCCGTCATGGGACGCGTCGTGCCACTGAACGTTGGTAAGAAGTGCCTGACCCGCCTGCTCGACCTGGAACGTTCAGGCGGGTATCAGGTCGATCAGCAGGCGCGTATGAATCTTCACCTCGTGCCGCAGTATGGCGGAACGGTGGCTGGCGTCCGCAAGAGTGCGCTGGAGGAAATCGGCGGATGGAATGAAAACGCGCTCGCCGAGGATACCGACCTGACTTACCGGCTACTGCTGGCGGGTTGGAAGACCGCGTATGAAAACCGCGCCGAGTGCTACGAGGAGGTGCCTGAGCGCTGGCCGGTGCGCGTACGCCAGATCATGCGCTGGGCCAAGGGCCACAACCAGGCAATGGCGAGCTACCTGGTCCGCACCGCGAAGTGTTCCAGGCTCAGCTGGCTGGAGCGCATCGACGGAGTGCTGCTCTTGGGTGTGTATCTGATGGGTCCCCTGCTGTTGTTGGGATGGTTGCTGGCCGTCGTATTGTTCTACACGGGCGCGCAAATCGGGGGCGGCTTGACCGTGCTTGCGCTGGGTGCTTTTACCACCCTGGGAAACTTTGCCGCCTTTTTCGAGATCGCGGCGGCGGCGCGATTGGACGGTTCGCACCAGCGCATCCGTCTTTTGCC
>JBAVAA010000139.1:0-1512 GCA_049585515.1 Terriglobales bacterium
CGCCATCCCGGAAACCGATCATCGAATGGCCTGCTGGTGTTTCCATATCAGGTGATAGAGGGCATTTTATGGATATAATATCCAATCGTCAAGGAGCAGGTACATGGCTGTTGGATAATGCCGTTCGAGAGCTTTACCCACAGAGCGGGACGGAGCACGGGAAAAGGCTACCCGGGACAGACAGATTGCGACTTCCGTGGGCCTTCGATGCAGCGTGCACACTGAGATTGGGAGCATCAGCGATGGCTAAGATTGAGGAGATTCAGACCGCCCTGGTTGACCGCCGTATCGATGGCTGGCTGTTTTATGACCATCATCATCGGGACCCAATCGCTTATCGGATTTTGGGGTTGCCGGAATCTTTGATGGTGTCGCGACGGTGGTTTTATCTGATTCCGGCGCACGGCGAACCGATCAAGCTGGTGCATCAGATCGAGGAATTTCACCTGGATTCGCTTCCCGGAAAAAAACTTGTCTACGCGGCTCGGCAGGAACTGGTGGATGAGCTGGGGCAAATGCTCTCGGATGTGCGTGAAGTGGCAATGCAGTTTTCGCCCGACAACATGATTTTTACGGTTTCGGTGGTGGATGCGGGCACAGTGGATTTGATTCGGGACCTCGGGAAGAAGATTGTGAGCTCGGCCAACCTGGTGGCGCGATTCGAGGCAACCTGGACGGATGACCAGATACGGTCTCACTTCGCTGCGCGCGATTCGATTGACGCCATTATGGCTGCGGCTTTCCAGGAGATTGGGCAGCGAGCGCGAGCGCGGGGGACGAGCGAGTTCGAGATCCAGCAATGGCTGATGGAAGCGTTCCTGCGCGAAAACCTGGTGTCGGATGGTCCACCGACGGTCGCTGTGAATCAGAATAGCGGCAATCCTCACTATGTACCGACGAGCGACCACTCGGTCGAGATACGAAAAAATGATTTTGTGCTGCTGGACGTGTGGGGAAAGAAAAACAAACCGGATGCCGTTTACTACGACATCAGTTGGACGTGTTTTGTAGGAGAGACAGCGCCGCAGCGGATCGGGAAGATTTTTGAAATTGTGCGGCGATCGCGCGATGCCGGGATCGAGAAGGTGCGCACCTCGGTTGCGATAGGAAAGACACTTTGCGGATGGGAGGTCGATAAAGCGGCGCGCGATGTGCTCGTCGCGGAGGGATATGGCGAGTTTCTCAGGAGCCGGGTTGGACACTCGATTGGAACCGAAGTGCATGGGAACGGCGCGAACATGGATAATTTTGAATCCCGGGATGAGCGCGAGGTGATTGCGAATACTTGTTTCTCGATTGAGCCGGGGATTTATCTGCCCGAATTCGGGCTGCGAAGTGAAGTCGATATGCTGGTTCGCGCGAAGTCCGCAGAGGTTACGGGGCGCATGCAAAACGAGATTGTTCTTGTTTAGGGCACACAGCAGCGGGTTGAAGAGAAAATAATGTTCACGAGATAGGAAAACTCCGTAACGATCTTCGCGCATCTTATAACGTGGATCACAATTCTAATTG
>JBAVAA010000140.1:0-6633 GCA_049585515.1 Terriglobales bacterium
TACGTGCTCGAGCACGCGATTTGTCTCAGAGAGCGAACTGCCCGCGGGCATGATGTAGTCGAGGATGAATCCGCCTTCGTCCATTGCAGGCAACAGATCGGAGCCGAGCCCTCGATAGCACAGGTAGCTGGCAACTGCGAGAACCGCACAAATACCAAGCAACGTGAACGGACGGCTGAGCGACCACTCCAGGCCGCGCTCGTGCCATTGCAGGATCTTGTGCATCATCGGCCCGTGCTCATCATGATGGCCGTCGTGATTTTCGTCCGCCGGATCGCGACGGTCGCGCAGAAAAACAAGGCTGAGTGCAGGAGTCCAAGTCATCGCAAGCAGCAGCGACGTAAGCAGCGCAACTGTCATGGTGATCGCAAGCGCGCGAAAGAAGCTTCCCGTCACACCTGTGACCGAGGCGAGCGGGAGGAAGACAACAACCGGCGTGATCGTCGATCCCACCAGAGGTGCGGCAATCTCATGCAGCGCAAGGCGGGCCGCCTGCCCACGGGATTCACCACGGTCCCGATGCGAGACGATGTTCTCAACCACCACAATCGCATCATCGATGGCCAATCCAATCGCCGCCGCCAGCCCCCCGAGGGTCATCAGATTAAAACTTTCTCCGATGGCCCACAGAAAAAGAATGGTGATCGCAACGGTTACTGGAATAACCAGGCCGGCGACCAGCGACGACGTCCAGTCACCGAGAAAAAGGAAGAGGATCACGCAAGCCAGCAAGAGCCCGATGAAAATGGCGTCTCGCACACTTCGAATGCTTTCGCGCACCAGCTCTGATTGATCGTAATAAGGTTCTAGACGCACCCCAGTGGGCAAAGTTTTCTGAAGTTGCTGCACCTTCGCGGCAACCGCGTCAGCCACGGCCACCGTATTGCTGGAGGGCTGCCGGGTAACGTTCAGGAGAACGGCCGCCTTATCATTCGCCGTGACCGCCGTGTAAACGGGCAACACTCCATTCTCCACAGTTGCCACATCGGCGACACGGACAGGCGCTCCGGCCGGAGTCACCTTCACGACTAGCCGGCCAAGTTCCTCCGCATCGTGTGCCTGCGCTCCGACCAGCCCGAGTATCAGCTGATGATTTGCTTCGTAGAGTCCGGGGGAATCGACAATGTTGGAAGCCTGAATCGCATTGACGAGATCCAGTATCGTCACGCCGGTGACTTGCATTCGCGCCATGTTGGGCACGATGTGAAACTCCGGCACCTTGCCGCCCTGCACGGCTATCGTGCTCACGCCCGCCACCCGATTCAGGGGCGGCTTGAGTTGATACGTAGCCAGTTCCCAGAGCTGCGTCTGCGATAGGCGGTCTGAGGTGAGACTGTAACCAAGAATCGGAAACGTAGCGAACGTGAGGCGGTTGGTAGTAATGGTTGCCGTGTTCGGAAGCGTCTGCCGTGCCTTGCTGATGGCCGCGTCCACCAATTGAAGAGTGCGGTACATATCGACGCTCCAATCGAAGAACAGGCTGACTTCGGCCGAGCCCCGGCTTGTGGTCGAACGAACCGTCACCAGACCAGGGACTGAATTAACCGCATCCTCAATCGGTTTGGTGATGGTCACTTGCATCTGCTCGACCGGCATCACACCGTTGTCGACGCCAATCACCACCCGCGGAAAATTAGTTTCGGGAAAGACTGAGATTGGAACCTGCTGCGCCGCATAGATACCCGCAATTGAAAAGACAATGAGGAAGAAAAAGATCGGACCTCGATAGCGGACCAGCCAGAAAGTTCCGTCGGCGTGAGGCGGCGACAACTGCGCCAGTGTAGTTTGGGCCGGCGGCGGCGGGGCGGACCGTTCCATTACTTCGCCTCTCCTCCCGTTTTGTTTTCCTCTTTTTTGTCCTCGCCTTGTTTCTCGTCCTCAGCCGGCTTGCCGACCTTCACTTTCGAACCCTCGTCGAGGCCGTAAGATCCCGTCGTTATCACGATCTCCGACCCATCCAGACCCCGCGTCACCTGAACATCTTCGCCATCATTGATGCCGAGCTCTACCGTTTTCTTGTGTGCAGCTCCGTCTGAACCGACCACCATTACAGACTTGGAGCCATCGACCGCGGTCAACACCGCCGACAGCGGCACCTTAACCGCTTTCGCAACGCTTCTCCCTTTGATGGAAGTCCTTACTGGCGTTCCCGCTTTGTACTTCCCTTCGCGATTATCGACTCGGAGCCACACCTCCACCGTCGTGCTCCCAGGGTCGAGAGCGGGACTTATCAGAAAAATTTTTGCCGGTGCTGGGTCGTCCGTACCCGGAACCACAATCGATGCATCGCCGCCCACCTTCAATTTCTGCGCCGCCGATTGCGAGAGATGAACCTTCGCGTAGAGCGATGACGTGTCCATCACGGTGATGAGCGTAGTGCCCGAGGTCGCCGTTTCTCCTGGAAAGAGAGGACGATCCGTCACCACTCCAGCAATCGGACTTCGCACTTCGGAATAGGAAACCTGGGCTTCCGCAGCAAGATATTTTCCCTTTGCGGAAGAGAGCTGTCCTTCGGCTTGTTGAACTGAAGCTGCGCGGCTCACAGCTATCAGGGAATCAAGGTGATTTTGTGCGACATCAAAGGTTGCTTGCGCCTGCACCAGGGCTGCCGCCGCCGTATCATAGTCGCGGCCCGCGATGGCACCTTCCGCGAATAACTTCTGCCGCGCAGCCACGATCTGCCTCTGTAACTCGAGCTGCGCCTTCGCCTGGGCCACGTCCAATTCCGCTTTGTGGTAATCCTCTGGCAGCTGAGCTTTGGTCTGCATAACGAAAGACGCTTCTGCCGCGACGTACTGACCTTTGTTGTCGAGCATTTGAGCGCTGAGGTCACGGTTCTCAAGCACCGCCAGCAACTGCCCGGCCTTCACTTTGGAGCCACGCTGGACATAGAATTTGCGAACCGGAGCGGTAATTTTCGGAGAGATTGCGGCCTGCGCCACAGGAGACAGAATCGCGTCAGCCGCGATGTGTTCGGAAATCTCTCCAATCTCCGGTCGCTCAGCCTGCACTGTCACCAGCGCCGCCGCATCGGTCTCGCCCTTCTTGCAGGCCTGCAAAAGCGCTGCACACAGGAAAAGAATTACCGTACCCAACGCGCGCAGGCGGGTCATGGATCGTCGATGTGCGTTCGAGTTTGCCTTCACAATGTTCCTGTCAGTTGTTGCAGCTCCGCCAAAGCAGCCTGATACCGAACCGTTCCATCCGCCTGCGCGGTTTCCACCGAAAGATACGCCGACTGCGCGTCCACAACCTCAAGAGCGCTGGCCTCCCCCGCCGAGTAGCGGAGTTTTGTCAGTCGCAGACTCTCCGCCGCCGTGCGGACGCTCAGATCGAGGAGGTCTAACTGCTCCAGCGCAGCCGTCGCCTCAGCATATGTTTCCTCCAAAGTCGCGATCAGTTTTCGCTGTGCCGCTGACAGCGAGACCTTGGCGGCATCCCGCTTATATTCGCTTTGCTTGATCCGTTTCTGGGTTGAAAACCAGTCCCACACCGGAAGGTCGAGCGTAGCGCTGATGGAATAGCCGACATTGCGGACGTCATCCGGTCCGCGCTTTGCGAACTGGGGCGCATCGATTCCATAGCTGAAGTTCAGTCCGAGATCGGGGAGGTAGGCTGCCCTCGCCGCATTTACTTCTGCTCCGCTGGCACGAACTTCCGCCAAAGCGTTGCGTATTTCTGGATTGTTCGTGGAAGCCATCCTGTCTATCTCATTTCGACTGGGAAGAGGCGCCGGCGGTCCCGCCGTCTGCGTGGAATAGGGCGTCCGCGGATCTGGGAAGAGCAGCACCGCGAGTTCGAGGCGCGCCTTGTCCGCTGCCAGGACTCCATCGCTCAAATCACGTTGGCGTTGCTGCTGCTGAAGTTGTGCCTTAACCACGTCAGCGTGCGCGCCTTCACGGGCAGACTCGCGTTTTTGCGTCAAGTCCGTGAAGGCTTCCGCCTCATGAAAAGCTTCCTCGAGGACTCGCTGCTTGGTCTGAAATGCCGAGACAGAATAGTACAGGGTGACGACGCTCGCTATAAGCCCGCGTCTCGCCACCTCTAATTCGGCCGAGGCGCGCGCCGCGTTCGCGGCCGCAACCTGCGCGTCGGCCAACTGCTTCAGGCCGACCGTCTCATTGATCGATGCCTGACTCGTGTACTCGTGCACCGCATTGTTGGCAATGAAAATCGGCGCGGACAGCGCTCCGGACTCCAATTGAATCGTCTGCCCGTTCGACTGCGTGTAGAGCACTTGATTGTGGTAAACAGCCGAAGGGAGCAGCGCTGCTTTCGCCAGATATCGATCGATGGCCGCCGATTTCTGTGCAGCCACCGCGTTCGCAAATGTCGGTTCGTTTTTTTGCGCCCGTTGGATCGCCTCCGCCAGCGTGATGACCGGAGTGGTGACCGGAGTGGTGACCGGAGTGGTGACCGGACTGGTGACCGGAGCGCTCGCCGGCGCCGTCTCTTGCGCGCCACATGTTTCGAAAGAACCATGTGCGGCGAGCGCTGCCAGAGCGGCCAACGCACAGCTCAATAGGTTTCGAAGCGGACGGTCCATGGGTTGTAGATTACGAGGCAAACCTTAAAGTTCACTGAAGAGCGGTACGAAAGGTTACGTGCTGGAATCAAATCTCAAAAGCAAGCTTTCAGAAACGGCCGGAGCTGGAACATTCAGTGACCGCTCTCCAGCGCCGGCCTCCCTGTGCCGACGTCGCAGCCGCCATGCCAAATAATCAGGCGTGCTTGCCCTGGCTACGAAACACCAACCGCAACTACCAGATAAACTTCAGAGCAAACTGCATTTGTCGCGACGTGGTTGCCGTGGGTGCTGCCAGTACTCCAGCAGTACTTGCATTTTCCGCTCCGGCGGCGGTAAAGATTTGCCGGGCCGCTGGCGGCGGGGGATTGAAATTCGCATGATTGAGGATGTTAAAAATTTCCCAGCGGAACTGCACATTGAACCTGTCCGAGATGCGGGGAATCGCGGTGTTCTTGAACAGGGAGAAATCCAAGTCTCTGAGCCCGGGCCCGACCACCGAGTTTCGTCCGGAATTGCCGAGAAGATTCGCACAATAGACCTGGCCGGTCGGCGGAGGGCCGGCCGCTCCTGTAAAAGTCGCACATTGCGACGCAAAGGAGTCTGGCGCGGTTGGGAGGGCAAAGCAGTTAAGGTTGAGATATCCCAGGTGGTTGTCCTTGAAATTCGAGTTGACCGGATTGCACCCGGACGCGCGGTCCGGAAATGCATAGAGATCTGCGGCCTTAAGGCCAAGTGGGTCGCCGGCGATGACGGGCGTGAAGGGCAAGCCACTGGTCACCGTCAAAATTTCGCCAAGTTGCCAGCCCGAGGCCGCCCATTTTGCGGCGCCGTTCCAGGAAGCCGGCCCGGGAACATTCCAGATCGCGCTGACTACCCCGACGTGTCGAACGTCGAAATCGGAAAGTCCGCGACGCTGCGTTTGATCAAAGAAGGGCAAGCTCGAAACGGAATTTCCAAACGTGTCGCCGGCGATTCCCGATGAGCTGGTATCGATGCTCTTCCCATAGGTGTAGGAGCCCCGGAACTGCAAACCATGGCTGAGGCGCTTGATAGCTTGAGCTTCCAGGGCGTGATAAGTGGAGACAGCATTCCAGGTGTTGGCGCTGACCTGCCCGCCAAGACCGGGGAAGAGGCGCGATCCCGAGCCCGCAACCATGGGCCAGAGATAACCTTCCGGGGTTTTTGAGGTCGGCTGATAGTCGTTGATGTCGTCATTGTGCTCGGGCAGATGAACACCGTGCGAGCCCACATAGGCAATGGTGGTCGTAAAACTGGGGAAAAACTGGTGCTCTATGTTCAGCGTCCATTGCTGAACGTAACTGCGGTGTGGCTTCGGTTCGACATACCCATAACGCAGAGTACTAACGGTGAGATTGGGAAACCCGCCCGTGGGAAAGCCGTGAACGCCGGCCGGAAAAGTGTAGCTTCCCGCTTCGGTGAAGGGAGCGGAGAGGAGGGTCAAGAGCTCAAATTGATAGGGGAGGGGTAGTACATCGTAGATCCCGTAAGCTCCGCGGACGGAGGTATTGCCCTTCCCCGTCGGGTCCCAGGCAAAGCCCAGTCGCGGGGCGAAGTTCCGGAGCGTCGGATTGGAAAAGTAGGGTGAGCCCAGGTGCGGGGTGGTATCCGTAAAGTGTACCAATGTGGACAATTGATTCGCTGTCTCCGTCGGCACCGTAGCCATTTCATAGCGCAGGCCAAGGTTCAGCGTAAGGTTGGGACGGAATTTAAAATCGTCTTGTACGTACCCGCCAACCAGCGTCTGTCGCAAATCCCGCGGAGTATGAGATGAACTCAACAACGAAGAATAGTTGGTCGGCTGGTTGGTGAGGAAGGCCGCCAAACCTCATCCCTCGCGTCCATCCGCTGAAACATCGACAGCGTACCTTTCCGCGGTCAACCCGCGTTCAACGAAGGCAGCAACTTTGGGTTCGTCCTCTACCAGCAGAATGCGCATGACTCCTCTCGAAAGGCGATCACCCTTTGGAGTGAAAATCAAAAGACCGAGGGCGCCAAGAGGTAGCAAGCTCTTAGGCAGCCTCCACAACGGTTTCCCCGCAAGTCTATCAAGGAATAAACAAAATGGAATTAACGCAATTTAATCC
>JBAVAA010000141.1:0-5960 GCA_049585515.1 Terriglobales bacterium
CACCTACTACGTTTCGCAGATGGCGCGCCAACACGTGACCGTGGCCCTTTCCGGCGATGGCGGCGACGAAATGTTTGCCGGATACGATCGCTACCGCATTCACGAGGGCCGCCGCATCTTCGAACACATTCCCGAACGGGCCCGCAAGTTTTTCCGCAATCGGGTTTTCCCGCGCTTGCCCAACACCATGCAGGGCCGCAATTTCAGCTACAACGTCTCGCTGCCGTGGCAGGAACGCTACATCGATCACCTCGCCTTCCTGCCCGCCTTCGAGCGCGATATCCCGCTGCTCTCCGAAGATTTCCGCCAGATACTGGATCGCAGCGACGATCCCGCGAATGTTATGCGACGTTATTTTGCCCAGGCGCCCGCGAAGGATCCCATCGACCAGCTTCTCTATGTCGACACCAAGACCTACATGGTCGCCGACATCCTCACTAAAGTCGATCGCATGAGCATGTTGAATTCGCTGGAAGTCCGCGTCCCCATCCTTGATCATGTTTTTGTCGAGTGGGTTGCGGGCCTGCCGGTCGAATGGAAGTTGCACGGCCATCGGCAAAAATACATTTTCCGCAAACTGGCGGAGCGCGTCGGCGTACCGCGGGAAGTGCTCTATCGCCAGAAACAGGGATTTCAGCTGCCGCTCGTCCACTGGATGCGCAATGAGCTCAAAGACGTGCTCATGATCCTGCTCGAACCCCGCACGCTCGATCGCGGTTACTTCACCGCACAAGGAATTCGAAAATTAATGGACGATCATCTGGTTCGCGGCAAGACCATGACCGGACGCATCTGGCGCCTGCTGATGTTCGAACTCTGGCATCGTAACTTCCTGGAAAAATACATCAAGCCCGCCGGCCTCTTTTCTCTGCCGGTGATCGCCGACTCGCGCCGCCAGGCGCCGAATTCCACCGCCGCGTTAGCCTCCGCTCCGGTGGGAAGATGATCTTGCGGGATGATCGGGTGCGCGCTACCGATCCGCCGATTCGCCTGTTTCTAATGACCAACAGTTTTGAAACGGGAGGGTCCGAGCGCCAATTCACCGTCCTCGCACAGAACCTCGCGCCGCCACAATTTGAAACGCATCTCGGTTGCATCAGCCGGCATGGACCGCTCGCCCAGAACTTCCCCGACGTTCCGGAATTTCCTCTCAGCGGCAGCCTTTACGGATGGCGGTCGCTGCGTACGCGCCTGAAACTCAGCTGCCATCTGCGCCACCATCAGGTGCAAGTTGCCCACGCCTTCGATTTCTATACCAATCTCACCCTTATTCCCGCGGCGAAGTTCGCCCGAGTGCCGGTGGTCATCGGCAGCCATCGCCAACTTGGAGACCTGATGACTCCCGCGCAGTTCCGCGCGCAGGCCGCGGCGTTTCGCTGGTGCGACGCGGTAGTCTGCAACTCGCAGGCTGCCGCCGATCGCCTGATCGCTGCCGGCCTCGCGTCCAGCAAAATCGCAATCATCGGAAACGCCCTGCCGGACGCGGCTTTCAGCGCGCCGCCGCCGGCTTTGCCGAAGCCTCCCGGCGTACTGCGCGTCGCCATGGTCGCGCGCATGAATCATCGCTACAAGAATCAGTCCGGATTCCTGCGTATCGCGGCGCAAATACATCCCGGCGTGCCGAATGTCGAGTTTGTCCTGGTTGGCGACGGCCCCCTGCGTCAGGAACTGGAAAAGGAAGCGTCGGCGCTCGGGCTCGGCCCCTCCGCCATCTTTCTTGGCGATCGCCGCGATATGCCCGCCGTCCTCGCCTCCATGGACGTCGCAGCCCTTACCTCCGATTCGGAAAGCCTCTCCAACGTCATTCTCGAAGCCATGGCCGCGGGTTTGCCTGTGGTTGCTTACGATGTCGGCGGTAATTCGGAATTGCTCCGCGATCAACGCGGAACTCTGATTCCCGCCGGCAACGAAGCGACTTTCTCCGATGCCCTTCAGAAGTTGCTGGCCGACACTTCTCGTCGTGAGCAACTGGGCCGTAGCGCCCGGCAGTTCGCGCAAGAAAACTTCAGCCTCGATCGCGTGCGCCAGCGCTACGCGGAACTCTATATTGGGCTGCTTCAGAAAAAGCTGGGTTAAAATGTTGGCGCGGCAGCAAAACGCCGAGGCGAAGATTTTGTTTCCGCATCCCGCTAGCGCGCTTTCCCGCTCAGAAAGTTCACCAATTCCTTGGCAAAACGTTCCGTATTCCGCGCCATGTCGTAATCGCGCACAACGCGAATCCGCGCCTGCCTCCCGATCTGCGCCGACAGATCCGGCGACTCCAAAAGCCTGTGGATCTGCTGCGTGAGATCCTCCACATCGGCCACCGCAAACAGCATTCCATCGACGCCGTGTTCAATAAGCTCTGGGATGCCAGTGATGCGAGGAGCGATACACGGTATTTGCATCGCCATGGCTTCCATCAAAACCATCGGAATGCCTTCCGCCAGGCTGGGCAACACAAACAGATCCGCTTCGGAATAGAGCGTCATGAGCCAGGCTTGATCGACCCAGCCCGCGAATTCTACGTTGGAGGCGATTCCCAGTTCTGCGGCGCGCTTCTCCAGCCATGCGCGGTCGGGCCCATCGCCCACCAGACGCAATTGCACCGGGCGCCCCTCTGCGCTCAGTGCGGCGATGGCCTCAAGCAGCAGCGCTTGGCCTTTTTCCGGTGCTAGCCGTCCTACGCACAGCAGGCGCGGCGGCGAAGCGACAGTTCGCGGAGGTCCCACGGCATATTCGGTTGCGTCGATACCCAGAGGAACGTAGATCAGCTTAGGCCATGCAGTCCTCGGGCAAGAAAGCATGAGTTGGCCGCGCCCGTATCGGTTGATCGACCGTACGAACATCGCTCCTTCGATGCGCTCGGCGAGACGCGAGCCGACCGGGTCGTGCAATTCTCCAAAGCCGTAGACTGCAAATGACATTGTTACCGGAAACGTGCGCTCAACCAGCAGTGCAACGGTCGCGGAAAAACTCGCGTGCACGTGAGTAATGCCGTATTGCCGCATGCGTTGCCCGACTAAAATTGCCTCGGCGAAATAGGCCAGATGATGGGCCAATCGCTTGGGACTGCCGCCCGCCAAGCGCAGAGCGAAGATCACTCCCCGCAAGCAGCGCAGCGGATGGCGCAGAAACTCGACCATGTTCAGAATTGCAACCTGCGCGGCCGGTACGGCCTTGATGTAATAAGTCCGCGCCGCTTCTTCGCGTTCAACCGGACCCAGATTTTCGAGCGGACGATCCGGCGGACTGATCGACACGACCGGTACTTCGAAGCCGAGCGTTCGCAGATGCCGCACTTCAGCCAGCAGATAGTTGTGATTGATCGCCGGAAATTGACCGACCAGGTAGAGTACCTTGATTTGATCAGCGACGATTTGGTCAGCCACGGGCCGTCCGCTCCGCCGCGATCACTGCGGCAATTCCCTCCGGCAACGATGTGTTCGGCCGCCAGCCAAGTTCCGCTGCGGCGTGCGAGGTGTCGGCAATCACCTCCAGAATTTCGCCGGGCCGTGGTTGGTTTGCGCTCACCACCGGTTTGCGAAACCCCGCAGCATGATTGGCCAATTCAGCAACTTCCGCCACGCTCGCCGAACGTCCGCTGCCCAGGTTATAGATTCCGTGCACTCCAGGCCGGAGTGTGGCGAGCAGAAGCATGACTGCGTCGGCCACATAAACATAATCGCGTTTGGGACGAAGGTCGGCAACCCGCACCGCCGCGGCGGATGGATCCAGCACCTGTCGCACAATGGAAGGAATCAAGAATGACGCACGCTGTCCCGGCCCGTAAATGTTAAAAGGACGCACGATGGTGAGTGCGATTCCGAAGCGCTGCTCATAGAATCGCGCCGTGTGTTCCGCAAGAATCTTGGTGTGCGCATACGGATTCGCCGCCGCCAGCGGATGATCCTCCGCAATCGGCAATCGTTGCGGCTCCCCATACACATAGGAACTGATCAGGGTAAGTGCGGCCTGATTGCGGCGGCAGTGTTCGAGAACATTCACCGTGCCCATCACATTGGTACGGTAAAAAGCCTGAGGATTCTGCCAGCTTTCGGGCACGTAACTCTCCCCGGCCAGATGAAACACGTGGCTTACGTTCTCCATGGGAAGCGCGCAATCCGCAATATCTCCGTCGGCACTCGAGTGTTTGCGCACGGCATAGCTTTGCGATTCCAGGGCCGCGACCAGATGGCGGCCCAGAAAGCCTGTCGCGCCGGTTACCAGGATTTCATTTTTCATTCCGGCAAGAGTTGCGGCCGACGCTCTTCGAATTCTTCGATGGCGCGCATGTAGTCGTCTACTCGTCCAATATCCAGCCAATAGCCGGAATAGCGTTCCACGTGCGTGGCTTCTTTATGCGCGAGCATGTCGAGCATCAGATCGTCGAACCCGTATTTTTCGCCCAGCGGCACGCGATCCAGCACCGACCGATTCACCATGTAGATTCCCATGCTCACCAGATACTGGAGCTTCGGCTTCTCTTCGAAGCCCGTGAGCCGGTTTTCGGCTACATGCAGCACTCCATAATCGACAATGTGGGTGCGCTCGGACGCGGCGATGGTGAATTTTCGTTTCTGGCTGACGTGCTCCTCGTAGAGCTTTCCCATCGGGAGATCGGTGAGCACGTCTCCATTCATCAGCAGAAAATTTTCCGGCAAATCCCCAATCAGCCGCAGCGGAGCGATGGTGCTGAGCGGCTTGGTTTCAAGAGAGTAATCGACGCGGATTCCCCATTTCGATCCATCGCCGCAAAAAGCGCGCACAATTTCTGCCTGGTGATTGACGGCAAGCGTTGCGCGATCGAAGCCCTGCGCCGCCAACTGGCGCAGGATTACCTCAAGAATCGGATAATCGCCAATCGGCATCAGCGGCTTGGGAAGCACAACCGTGTAAGGGCGCAGACGGCTGCCCTTGCCCCCCGCCAGAATCACCGCGCGCTTAGACATTGTAGAGTTCGCCCTTATACCGGCGAAGATTCTCCGGCTGGCTAAACCATTGCACGGTGCGCTCCAGACCGTTGCGCAGCGGAATCTGCGGTAGAAAAGCGCTGGCGTCGCGCAGCTTCGAATTGTCGCACTTCAGCCGTTGCACCTCGCTCTTTTCCGGACGCAACCTCTGTTCATCGCAAACCACGCGGACTTCAGCGCCCATGATCTCGCCGATGAGCTTGACCAGATCGCCCACCGAAATCTCGTGGTTCGATCCGATATGAAAGACCTCGCCCTCGCCACCTTCCATTTCTGCAATCGCCAAGAATCCGCGGCACGTATCTTCGACGTATGTAAAATCGCGTGTGGCCGTCAGGTTTCCAAGCGAGATCGTGGTCGCGCCGCCGGCAATCTGAACGATGATACTCGGAATCACCGCGCGCGCCGATTGCCGTGGTCCATAGGTGTTGAACGGACGCGCTACCACCAGCGGCAGACCAAAGGAATAAAAAAAACTGAGAGCGATGCAATCCGATCCGATTTTCGTAGCGCTGTAGGGCGACTGTGGCTGCAAAGGATGCTTCTCGTCAATCGGCACATACTGCGCCGTGCCGTATACCTCGCTGGTCGAAGTCTGGATAAATCGCTTCACTCCGTTTCGCCGTGCCGCCTGGCAAAGATGCAGAGTGCCCTTCACGTTTGTATCCACGTAACTGTCGGGCGCGCGATAGGAGTAGGGAATCGGGATCAGCGCCGCTAAGTGGAAGACAATGTCGATATCGCGCGTCAGTTCGTCGCAAAAGTTGGAGTCGCGAACATCTCCTGTAATGACTTCGATTTGTTTGAGACAGGCAACCTGTTCCAGCCAGCCCCAATCGTTGAAGGAGTTGTACTGGCTCAAGGCCCGCACGCGCGCACCGGCGGCGACGAGTTGCTCGGCGAGATGCGAACCGATGAAGCCGTCCGCTCCCGTCACGAGCACGCGCGAATTGCCGATCTTTGCCATACAATTTTCAGAATAGCATGCAGGCTAAGCCCGAATGTTTT
>JBAVAA010000142.1:0-4677 GCA_049585515.1 Terriglobales bacterium
AGGTTGCGCTGCGACGAATGGTCTTCTTCATCGGAACCGAAGATTGAGGACGATGAACTCGACTGGTAGTAGTTAGCCGTCAACGGGGGCAGGCCGGGAACCAGTTCGGACCATCCGATGCCAAACGCTGTGGAGTTGCCCGTGGTGGTAAAACCCTGAATGCCGGGCAGACCGTAACTGCCGGTGTTGTCGAAGCTCTTGGAGAAGGACAGGGAGCCGGGAAAGTGACTGCCGCTGAAGATACCCGCGCCCGCGTTAATGCTGCTGGAGTCGGTCAACGATCCGCTTCCCGAGTTTTCCTGCGACCGGTTGTAAACCGGGCGAATGGAAAAGTTCAGGAAGTTGGGATTGTAGAAGAACCCGGTCACGTTGGCGTCGCCGTTCACCGTCATGCTGTGGTCCGAGAGTTGCGCGTTTCCGTAGTCTCCGGAGTAGCCGGCCCCGATGGTCCCGTCCATAGACACGCTTACGTCGTCGTGCAGTTTCAGCTGCGCCCAGGCGGGCATGGCCAGAAGCAGTAGCCCCAGCAACCAACCGCGGATTTGATTGTGACCCCTCACAAATCGTCCCCGTTTCCTTTCATTCTTCGATAGAGCGCCAGTCGTCCCCGGCCCGACAGACGGGCAAGACGCCCGTCGCTCCACTTTCTACATCTCCTGAATCTTTGCGTTCTGCCGCAGCTTCTGTCCCAGCGCCACCCGCAAATTTTCGTATTTCTGTTTCTGCAGCTTCACCGTCAGATCCGCCTTTACGTCGGCGAACTTCGTCTCGCCCGGCATGCTGTGGGCGTTCAAGCGGAACATCGAATAAGCCGATCCCAATTGCAGCAAAGGACTCACGTCCCCCGGCTTCATCGCCCTTGCGGCCTTGATCACTTCTGGCGGAAGCTTCACGATCTTCACCACTTTGTGGTCGCCCATGTCCACGCGGAAGTCGTCTTCGGAAACTTTCTCCGCCAGCAGTCCAAACTCTTCGTAATTTTTAGTCGCCTTCGCCTGCTGGTAAATGCCCTCGGCCTTCTTGCGAATCTCCTTCAGCGTCTCCGGGCTGGCATTGGCCGGCGGCAGAAGCGAGATCGTCTGGATAGAAAAGGTTTCATCGTGGGCAAACAGATTTTGATTCTTGTCGTAGTAGTGCCGGACTTCGAGTGGAGTAATCGCTGCCTTGTTGTCCACTTCGGTCTTGAGCAGGGCCGAGATCAGCAGCGAGCGCTTGATCTGTTGCCGCAGCTTGAGTTCCGATCCGCCCATCTCCGTCTTCAGGTATTCGCGGAATTCCGCGTCGCTCGAAAACTCGTGCCGGAATTTGTCCTCCTCGCGGCGGACGCGCTCGGGGGCAATGGTCATCTTCCGCCGGAGCGCTTCCTGATAGACCAGCTCTTCAAAGATGATCATCTGCATTGCCCCGCGCCGGATTTCTGGTTCCTGCATCTTGGGGAATCCGTTGTGCAACCGCGCGTAGGGGAACAAGGCGAACATCTCGCGCAGCAGATCACGGTCGGTGAGCACCGCGTCGTTGACCTTCACCACCGGCTTGCCGGTTACCTGCAAGCTGCTGGGCGCGGACGCGGCAGCCGGAGCGGGTACTGACGCGGCAGTTGGCGACGTGCTGACGTGCGACGCTACCAACTGTGCCTGGGCGCTGAGGCTTGCTGCCATCAGGATCAGAACCGCGGCTGTGGATGCGTATTTCATCTGGATGCTCCTTGATTCGTCTTGCCCTTTGTTAAAAAGGGGGAGAAAACTTCTCTCCCCCTGGGGACTTGCTGAACAACCAACCAACTAGAACGATGTCGGCAGTGTGCCGCCGTTCGCTTCGTTGGCCTCGCCGAAATGGCACTGACGGCAGAATTGAGTCGTCGTGTTGGCCGAGGTCGGATGGGGGGTTACGTCGTTGACGTTGTACGGGCCGTTGATGAAGAAGTAGGTCGCGTACGTGCCGGTGGCGGCGTTCGCGATCGGACTGGTCGTTGAAGCGGCATAGACGTTCATCACGTGCTGGTTGTGGCAGGTGGTGCAGACCAGATACGGAACGCCCGCAGCGTTGATTGGCGTCGGGTAGCTGTGCGCGCCCTTCATGATCGCCGGTGCACCGTATGAGGCCATAAATGTTTTGTAATTGCCATTAGCGGTGATGCTACCGATGCTCTGATTCGGAGCCGTACCGTTGATGACGAACACCAGACCGTTGGTTCCATCGCCGTAGGTGCTGCCCATCGCCGCGCTCAAGGTTGCGCTCTCGCCGATCGGGTGGTCATTGTTGTAATTGGCAGACGAACCGTCCGCACCCAGCAAGGTTGGAATCTTGCCTTTGCCGTAGCTGGACGGCAGAGCGCCGATCTGCTCTTCGTAAGCCCAGTTCTGCATCATCGCGCCCTTGGCAACCGCGCCGTCATGGCAAGCCAGGCACATCACGATGCCACGCACGTCGCTATATTGCTGACCGGTCCATCCGGTCGGGTTTGTACCGTTAGGCGTGGTGAGGATGTATTTGTTCGCGCTGCCGGTATTGCTGATGTCGCTGAAGTCGAACGTATTGCCAGCTAGCAGGGGTCCCATGTCCTGAGCAAACAGGGCATTGGAGCCGCTCCAGGGATCGCTGGTGGCGCCGGTGATGGCGTTGCCGCCCGCTCCACGATTGCCGCTGTGGGGAGCATGGCAGCCGGCGCAACCGCGGCCGTAGTTGTTGTGTGCGCCCAACACGTCGACCGTTGGGGCGACGGCGTTGGGGGAGCCAGTGCTGGTCGGTGTCCCAGCGGTAACTTGGGCCAGAGCCATGGCGGAAGCCATGATTACAAGCAGTATGACTAAAAATAGCTTTTTCATTTGGTAAAGCCTCCATTATTTGAACTGCTCGGACCTGGCCTCATTCAGTTGCCCGGTTCCGTTTCCGATAATGGATTTGCACGAAGGTCACCGTAGTGGGAGAACGGTTGAGTTTTTCAACGATTCCTGTAAGTACTTGATTATTCGATGGATTGCATCGGGTATTCGGGAATGTTGCAAATTGCATCAGCGGAGCTGAGCTATGGTTTTGAGCCTTCTCCCGCAGTGGCGCGTCAAAACCCCCAAGTCGGAAGGAGGGAGGATGAGACCGGATTGGGTAGGGAAGAAATGGGTCTTGAGCTGATTTGTTGTCGGAAATCCGGGGGAGTGGATTGTTTGGAAATCGAGCTCCCAAGGGGCCGAAGTGTGCGTGAGAACTCGGTCGTCCCTCCGGGACTTGAATCGTTTCTCCGACTTTACCCCAGCGCTAAAGCGCTGGGCTAAGGTAGATCGCCCCTCCGGGGCTGGATTCTTGGGCACACCGGTCCACCGGATTGCCCGAAAAGTAATTCTCACGCCTACAACTAAGCCCGTTAGTGATTTGGCACGATTTGCGGCGCGGCCTGAAGCCGCGCCCTTTCAAAACAAAGTCAAAGGGTAAACTCACCTTCACTTGGCTGGGCTGGCCGAAGGTGGCTTCGACTCAGCGGTCTTGGCCTTCTCCGCCTCGCGGCGGTCGAATTCTTTTTTCGCCTCGTCCTGCGTTATATAGAGGAACTCCTGCACCCGTCCGGGAAAGACCTCGGAGGTAAAAACGCGATTCTTCTTGTCAATCGTGATGTATTGCAATCCGGAGAACATGCCCGGTAACGCGCCCTGGGCAACGCCCATATACATCAGCAACTGTCCTTCCTGGGAGTAAAGCTGCACGCGGTTCTGTATGGAATCGGTCACCCAGATATGTCCGTCGCAGTCGACAGCCACGGCCTTGGGCATGGCAAAGTATCCCGGACCATCGCCGCGCTTGCCGAAGGCGCGAATAAAGTTGCCATCCGCGTCGAAGACCTCGATCCGCGCGTTAAGCATGTCCGCAACGTAAAGATTTCCGTCAGAATCCACGGCCACGCCGGTAGGTTTGGCAAAATCGCCGGGAGTGTTTAAAGTGTGATTTTTGCCCCCGGTGCCGATGCGCCGCAGCAGCTTGAAGGTATCGACGTCATACACCAGCACCTGGTCCGCTTCAATATCGGCCACATAAAGGAAGCGATTTTCCGTATCGATGGCCATACCGGCCGGAACGTTCAACCCTTCGTGAATGGCCACCTCCGCCTTATGCTTCGGCCCGAAGACCAGGATGCTGCGGGTCCCGGCGTCGGAGACAAACAGCCTGTCAGTGTCGTCAATGGCTAGTCCAACGATCAGTTTGAAGTTGGCATCTTTGCCGTTCTTGATCAATTCGGTGTCGCGGGTTTCGGGATCGATAATAAAGATCGCGCCCACTTTGCCGTCCGCCACGTAAAGCTTGCCCTTGGAATCGACCGCCAGTCCGTGTGGCTCGCCCATGAAGAAATGATTCTTCAGCTGATCGTCACCCTTCTGCGTGCTGGCGCCGGCGAGGCGGTCCATCCAGGCGCTCTTGCTCTTGGCGGGTTTGGCGGCGAAGTCGGGCAGCTTCTCGCCCGCGAAATAGTTCAGGTAGCGGATGCGGGTAATGTTCGGCGGATTCGGCCAGACGATCTTGGAGGTGTCGATCCGGTCCAGCACCGAGACTGGCTTTTCCGGCGCCGCATCCTTTTTCTTCTTCTGGTTCGAGGCGAAAGAAGGACTTGCGAGGACCAGCGCCAGCATCAGTGCCAGCGCCATCGGAATGTTTGCCCGTCGGATCGAATTGTTGAGTAGCTCGGTAATTTCT
>JBAVAA010000143.1:0-2475 GCA_049585515.1 Terriglobales bacterium
GCCACGCGGCGCCGGCGGTCATCGATGCGGTCATAGCAGCGGCGCGCAAGGGCACAAGCTTTGGGGCCTCCACTCCCGCCGAAGCCGACCTCGCCGAGTTGGCAATTTCCGCTTTTCCGCACATGCAAAAGATTCGCTTCGTAAGTTCGGGTACAGAGGCGACCATGTCGGCCATCCGCCTGGCGCGCGCGTATACCAAGCGCAAATACATCGTGAAGTTTGAAGGCTGCTATCACGGACACGCCGATGCGCTGCTGGTGAAAGCCGGATCGGGCGTAGCCACGCTGGGCATTCCGGGATCGGCGGGAGTTCCAGAAGAATTCACGCAATTCACGCTCGCGCTTCCCTATAACGACACAGCCACGCTCGAACAAGCTTTCGAAAAATTCAAGCAACAGATTGCCTGCGTCATTGTGGAGCCGGTCGTCGGCAACATGGGATGCGTGGCTCCGGCGTGCGGATACCTGGAAGCGCTGCGCGCGATCACTAAGCGCGACCACGCGCTGCTGATTTTCGATGAGGTCATGACCGGATTCCGCCTCGCCTTTGGAGGAGCGCAGGAACTCTACGGCATCCAGCCCGATCTAACCACCATGGGCAAAATCATCGGCGGAGGTTTGCCCGTGGGAGCCTACGGCGGCCCAAGCGAAATCATGGATCTGATTGCGCCGCTCGGACCGGTGTATCAGGCCGGAACGCTCTCGGGGAATCCGTTGGCGATGGCCGCCGGTTATGCCACGCTGAGCTACTTGCGCGATCACAAAGATGTTTATTCGAAGGTCGATAAGCTGGCAGCCGAAGTGGTCGCCGGAGTGGCCGCCGCAGCCCATGATGCCGGCGTGACCATGTGTCACAACCGCGTCGGCTCGATGTTCACGTGGTTCTTCGCGAAGGGCCCCGTCACCGATTGGACATCGGCCGCCAAATCCGACACGGAAGCCTTCGGGCGGTTCTTCCGAGCGATGCTGGACAACGGCGTTTACCTTCCGCCTTCGCAGTTCGAAGCAGCATTTCTGGGAGCGGCGCACGCGGAACAGGACGTGCAGCAAACGACAGCAGCGGCAAAGCAGGCATTTGCGGCGGTGCACGCGTAAGACGGATATGGTTAGTGCGATGGGCGTTTACGCTCAGACCCGGATTGTAAGTGTGTTACGCCAATTGAGAAGGTGCACTCCCCTGCATGGTTTCTGAGCAATAATTTTCAATCCAGCGGTTCTCCATACGACACAAGCACTTTCCCACTCTCCCTCCACGCCACCCGCCGTAAGTGGTTGAATTTAACCAGGATGGTTGAAATAAGCCACCCCTCTTCTTGCAACTTTTCTTCCTCTTCCGTGTTCCAAGTAGGTAGAGACCCGGTCCATGGTTGGTGAGCAAAAAAGAAACCACGAGACCACAGTCACTGGAAAGTTTCTGGATCCGGTCAAAGTTTTTGGCGGACCTGGGAAAAGGAGGTCCATATGCGTTACCTGAGATATTTAGCGTTGCTGGCAGTCCTGATGTTGCCGCTTGCCTTCGCGCAGGCGCAAGTAGGAGTTGCCATCGGAGTAGACCCAGGCTACGTTGACGGGCCGCCGGTGTGTGAGTACGGGTACTACGATTATTATCCGTACGCGTGCGCACCCTACGGCTACTACGGCCCGGAGTGGTTTAACGGTGGAGTGTTTATCGGCGCCGGCCCTTGGTATGGCTGGGGCTGGGGCCGAGGAGGCTGGGGCCGCGGCGGCTATGGCCGAGGAGCGTGGGGTTACGGCCGCGGTGGCTACGGTTACGGAGCTTACGGCCGCGGCGGCTATGCCCACGGCGGTTTTGCCCGAGGAGGTAGCTATGCGCACGGAGGCTATGCCCGCGGAGGCGGCTTCCATGGCAGAGGATCCCACGGTGGCGGTTTCCACGGTGGTGGAGGTCACGGTGGTGGAGGCCACGGGGGCGGACACCGGTAAGGAACTCCTGACGGAGAGAAGTTTCAACGGCTGGCAGCATAAGCTGCCAGCCATTTTTCTTTAGTCAATCTTCAGCCTCCGCACCCGGACTTTCTGTACATGAGCAGGATCCACCCGCAGATCAGTGCAACCGATAATGATTGCCTTTACATTCGGCATCGCCCGCGGAAGCGAGGGCATCAGTGTGCCCGCAGCGGACTGCTGAGCAGCAAAGTCTTTATTACGTTTTAACAGGGAGTCGAGATTGTTCATGTTTCTCCTTGAGAGATACTGCGCGTCAACGAGAGCTATTGCGATGTTTCGCCAACTGACCACCGAGATGGTGTCTACCAACGAATCGAATTGACAAGGGGCTTATCCTGAAAGCACCTCAAGAAAGAGGCTGCATAGTGAACAAGCAAACCTTCGAACAGATCGCGGCAGGTCTGTTTTTAGTATGGGTGGTTCTTCTCTTGCCGTGGCTCCTTTTCGCGGCACTGTCGTTGATGGCATTCGATGCTGGCCCGAGCCTTGCGGTTTATATTTTCGTTGT
>JBAVAA010000144.1:0-3374 GCA_049585515.1 Terriglobales bacterium
GAGAAGCGACCTACTCCAAAGTCTCAGGCTCAATCGAAATGTTCTTTTCGCCTCGACCGCGCTTTTCCCAGTATTTCTTTACCCAGGCTTCATAGCTCTTGCCGGCGGCTGTGTCGCGTCCGGTGAAGGCGATGGCGACGATCTCGGAGTAGGGGATGGCGGGTCGCTCTTTGCTGGTCGCGAGCATCAGCCGAACTACGGACTCTTCCAGGTTCGGTCCTACGCGCCGGTCGAAAAGATATCCTGTAATATCCGAACCATCTTTGCGCGTGATGGTTACATCTCCGCGATAGTCGAATGCTTTTTCGATTACTGCGCGGATGTCGGCTTCGGCGGCGATTTGCGGAATCCATCCCTGAAGATTTTCGCGCTCGAATCCGGGGACAACTTCTAGATCGTCGCTGGGAAGTTCCTGGGTTGGGCTCGGCCGAGTAACGACAGCTTGCGCGGCGTGCGGCAGCGGAGGATCGAGTCCGTGCTCGCGTCCGCTCATACGCGGCTTTCTTCTGGTTGCTGGGCGTTTGCTTTCGACGCAATCTGCGCGTCTATTTGAACGAGCGGATTATAGGAGTGCACCGGCCGCACCTCGCGATCAAGATCGCTGAGGGCGTCTCTGTCGGGATACAGCGAAAAAGTCGCCTTTACTGTGTCGGCAAATCCGCGCAGCGACCCGAACGTGTCGTCTACCGACGACGGCTCATAGCCGCAATGCACCATGCAGTTGGCGCACTGCGGATTGCCCGACTCGGTGCCGTAGCTAGACCACTCCGTCGTTTCCATCAACTCTTTGTAGGACTCGGCATAGCCATCCTGAAGGAGATAGCAGGGCTTCTGCCATCCGAAGATGTTGTAGGTTGGCATGCCCCAGGGCGTGCATTTGTAGTGGCGCTCACCCATCAGGTATTCGAGGAAGAGTGGAGACTGGTTAAAGCGCCACGTCTTCTTGCGATTCGACAGCATGGTGCGGAACAGACGCCGTGTGCGAGCGCGTCCCATAAAGTGTTTCTGGTCAGGCGCCTTGTCGTAGGAGTATCCAGGCGAGACCATCATGCTCTCGACGCCGACTTCCATCATCTCGTCGAAGAACGCGCGCACACTGTTGGGATCGGCCCCATCGAACAGTGTGGTGTTGGTGGTCACGCGGAAGCCGGCATCGACTGCCGCTCGGATTCCCCCGAGGGCAAGCTCGTAACCGCCTTCGCGGCAGACGGAAAAGTCGTGATGCTCTTTCTGTCCATCCATGTGCACCGAGAAGCTCAGATACTTACTCGGTTTGAACAGGTGCAACTTTTCTTTGAGCAGCAGCGCGTTGGTGCAGAGATAAATGTACTTCTTGCGCGCTACCAGCCCTTCCACAATTTTGTCGATTTCGGGATGCATCAGCGGCTCGCCCCCCGGGATCGACACCATCGGGGCTCCGCACTCATCGACCGCCTTGAAACAATCTTCCACCGAGAGATCTTTTTTCAGGATGTGGGCGGGGTACTGGATCTTGCCGCATCCGGCGCAGGCCAGGTTGCAGCGGAACAGCGGCTCCAGCATGAGCACCAGCGGATAGCGCTTGCGTCCCACCAGCTTCTGCCGCAGAACGTAAGACGCCACTGTCCACATCTGGGATACAGGAACTGCCATTACCCCTCCGCGAAGAACGTTTTTCTAGACTATTGGTTTATGATACCGCTCCCCATCGATCAGTGCCACAGAGCGCCCGATGGTCAATCGCCAGTTGCGTCCTTGGAGTCCTCGCCACGTTAGCCTCTGAAAGCCATCTACGACTCTTCGTGATCTGTTCCCCTTTTTCGATTCGAAATACACTGCGCTCATCTCGTTGGCTGTGGCACGGCCTCAGCAACGCAGGTGAGATCAGAAATTCTTCCTCGGGCCCCGATTCAGGCACATGCAGTTATGGAGATTCAACTATGAAGATGCGGCTTGTTGTTGTCTTGTCAATGATGATTCCCGGATTCTTTGTAGCACGCGAAGCTTTCGGCGCGGATGCAACCTTGACGGGCGACGCTTACATCAGCTCCGGTCGGTCGACCGGCAACTTCGGAGCGCAGACGAATCTGTATGTAGGCAACGGCAACACGTCGTTCCTGCAGTTCGATCTCTCGACTCTGCCGGCCGGAGCCACCTCGGGCCAGATCGCGCGCGCCACGCTGCGTCTGAACGTAAACCGCGTCAACACCGCGGGACCGCTCAATGTGCTTCCGGTCACGAGCGCGTGGAGCGAGAGTTCAATCACATTTGCCACCGCTCCCACATCGAGTACCAGTGTTGCGACCTTCGAGGCTTCGCAACCGGGGAGTTATGTGACGGTCGACGCCACGACGCTGGTCCAGGGATGGGTGGCTGCGCCCGCCACCAATTTCGGAGTCGCTCTCGCCTCGAACTCCGCTGATGTAGTGCTGGATAGCAAAGAGAATGACCAGACAGGTCATGCGGCGGAATTAGAAATTACTTTGGCCGGACCGCAAGGCGCCATGGGACTGCAGGGCCCGGCTGGAGCCGCAGGTGCGGCGGGCCCCCAAGGCACGGCTGGCCCGGCGGGCCCACAGGGGCCCGGCGGTCTGACGGGACCGCAAGGAATCGTCGGATTGACAGGCGCTGCCGGTCCCGCCGGACCGCAGGGAGCAGCAGGACCTCCGGTTAGTTTCAAAGGCGCATGGGGGAGCGGGGCTACCTATGTTGTGGGAGACACGGTCGCAGAAAACGGAACGAGTTACATAGCATTGCTTGCCAACAACAATGTCGATCCGGCCACTGACGTCACGAACTCTGGCGGCCATTGGGCAGTCCTCGCGAACAAGGGCACCGCAGGTGCGACTGGCCCGGCAGGGGCGCAGGGACTGATGGGGTTGCAGGGTCCGCAAGGCAACGCGGGTCCGCAGGGAGTTGCCGGCGCACAAGGTCCAGCCGGACCGGACGGTCCAGCCGGAACGCCGGGAGCAGTCGGTTCACAAGGTCCAGCCGGACCGCCGGGAGCGCAGGGAATCCCCGGCCCCAACGGTCCGCAGGGGGCCGCGGGCACGGCGGGGGCGCAAGGTCCGCCGATTAGCTTCCGGGGCACGTGGGTGAGCGAGGTTCCCTACGCCGTCGGAGACGCGGTGGCGGAAAACGGGACCAGTTACATAGCGTTGATCGCCAACAGCGACACCGATCCGGCCACCGATGTGATGAATTCGATCGGCAACTGGGCGGTGCTGGCGAGCAAAGGCGACGCCGGAGCTGCCGGGGCCGATGGCGCGGCCGGTCCGCAAGGGATGATGGGAGTGCAAGGTGTGCAGGGACTGCCAGGCCCGCAGGGCAATGCCGGAGCCGATGGCGCGCCGGGAGCGCAGGGGATCCCTGGTCCCAACGGTCCGCAGGGGGCC
>JBAVAA010000145.1:0-7425 GCA_049585515.1 Terriglobales bacterium
CTCCGGGAGAGAAGTGTGAACTTAGCACCGGCCAATCGCGTACCAATCCACATTGCGACCGCCAACCGCAGGTTGTGTCCTGAACACTGAGTCGCTAGGGTTAGTCTTTGCGACCAGCTCCCTTCAATGCTGAATCTCGGAATGCAGAGGGTCATCGTATGTTCCGAGCCGGCTTGGCGGAGCGGCGGTGGAGGCGGTTAGAAGGAGGTTTATTTCGTGTGCGAGTTCCGCCAGCTTCGCTGGATTTTGTTCCTTAGAAGTCAGAAATGCTAGTTCTTTCCACCGCTCAAAATTTTTCGACATATGCTCATCTCTCCCTCATCGTATGGACTGGAGCGACGGACTTCTGTGCAATACAGATCAGTTCGCGCGGCATGAAAAACTTTCATTTGGCTGGAAGTGTAGATCTGGCATACATCCAAGTGAGCAATTTTGAACAGACCCGCCCTTGGAGGACTCTATAAGGTGGTGCTGGTGGGATCGAGTAATCCAGCATTTAAACCAAAACTCGACCATTCTTCTATTACTTGTTGGAAGTGTTGCTAAAGGGCGGCTTCCCCGGCTTGCCCTTAATTTTTTGTACCTGGAAAGGACATTATGTCTGACAAGGCGAAGGTTGTTTTGGATGGAACGGTTGAGAGAATAATCGAGTCGCAGGGCCACCCGGACTTGGCGCAGATCGCAGTTGATGGGGCCGATGAAATTAGTCAGATCCGCATTGCAAACTCTGTCACCGACCGAAACGGCGATGACCTGCAGCTCAAGAAAGGCGCCAAGGTTCAAGTTATAGTTGAAGCGGGCAAAGCCTCGACCACAGCCAAGCTATGATGCGGTACGTCAGGCGGGCGGCGGATCTCGGTTGGGCAGCGATCCCTGGTCTAACTCTGCAAGTCGCTGTTTGAGTGCCGCGCCCAGGGTCAAGCGGCAGGTCGGCGGCGGAAAGGAAAATCAGGACTTGGATTCCGAGCCGACAACCGCGAAGCGTGCGTCTTGCTGTCGGTGTGCGAGGCGGACACCGGGATTCGCGACCGTCGTCGTCCACTTCCAAGTAGTCGGCCACTTGTTCGCAGCCCATGCGGTCACATAACACGGTTACATCAGGCGGATGGTGAAGGTGAAAAAATTCCACAAGAGCTCCATGCTGAGGATTTCTCCGGGACGATAAGGATGTTCTTTCTTCTTTGAATAAGCGCTAGCGCGTAGTTCTACACCGAGAGAGCTAAACCGGTTTCCTCAGAATGGACCAGAAAATCCCGCCAGAGATTCTGAACCGGTAGGAACTCTCGCTCATAGGTCAGCCGAAAATGCACATCACGTTGGCTTACGGTCGTACCCTGCATCTCGTTCAACTGTGTATACACCAGTCTCATTCATAGATTAAGTCCCCACGACAACCAAGCTATCAAGGGCGAATCCGCTAGTCTGGTCATAATTGATCGCTTCTCCGTACATCTTTAGGAGTACGGAGCACTCAATATCAAGAGTCGCTTCCGGCACAGCCGTTCACGGTCTTCTGGAGGGATTCATCAGGCCTTCCGAGGATCCAATCCTGTTACGCGTAGCATGACACGAATCCATCCTCGCGGCACTGGCATGGGCCAGCTAATCTCCGCATGTGAGCTATCTTGCTCAGACGGGTGGTCCCCAACCTGTCATTCTACCTTCACTGAATGTGTGGACGGAGCCGCGAACGCTGATGCGTAGCTCTTAATTTCAGGTCGCCGCCAATCTCATCAAGCCACGGCAAAAGCGACCACATCCAGCCCATCGGCATTCTTCATCTTTGTGTGCGCCGCGAAAGCTGCGCGACAGAAAACGATTCGACCCTAAAAAGCCTCAAACATCAAGGTTAGGGCAACACCTCATTAGGGCAATCAGACCGCATAAAAGGCGCAAGCCCGCAAGAAAGGTCAAGGCACAAGATCATGCCGTTAATTCAACTCCTGGAAGTTCTCATCGTGGTGGGTGTCCTACTGTGGCTGGTGAATCGCTACATTCCCATGCAAGGAACCATCAAGTCGATTTTCAACGGCATTGTGGTTATTGCCGTGGTCCTGTGGATCCTCAATGTCACAGGACTGTTCCATTCTCTTCCCAATATCCGCCTTGGGAAGGGATGACGATCTGGCTAGTGATCATTCATCGTTCATTGATCGCTGAGCCGCGAACGGAAGCAATAACCTAACCCGGGCAGGTCTCTGCCCAAGGAGATAGTGTGAAGACTAAGTTCTTTCTAGCAATCGGAATTACCCTCAGTTTGAGCGCATTTGCTCAGACCAATCGTCAAACAACCCTGGTCGTCGAGCCCATGAGTTCGACGCCGACATTTCGAGTGAACGTAGTCAGCCGCAGCGTTGATGCCGTCAACTACGAGCATCGCAGCGGAGCCTCCAAGCTCGACTTCGCGGGCACGGCGTTAATGCCCTCCGCGAACGGCGAAGCTAAGGTCAACAGCCGCCGTGGATCGATTGAAGTCGATGCGGAATTCGGTGAGTTGCAGCGACCGACGACATTCGGTAACGAGTACCTGACCTATGTTTTGTGGGCCATCTCACCCGAAGGCCGGGCGGTGAACCTGGGTGAAGTGCTGGTCGGCGACAATCATCGCAGCAAGCTGCGCGTGACTACTGACCTTCAGGCTTTCGCCCTGATCGTTACCGCGGAACCCTATTATGCCGTGCGCCAGCCCAGCAACGTAGTGGTGCTGGAGAATGTAGTTCGCGATAGCACCAAGGGGACCACCGAGGCGGTCAATGCCAAGTACGAACTGATGGAGCGCGGCGGATACATTCCCACCGGCTACAAGTTCGACCCCGTGATTCTGAACGCCAGATTGCCGCTTGAATTCTTCGAGGCCCGCAATGCCCTGCGCATTGCTCAATCCGAAGGTGCCGAGCAGTATGCCAGCGCCAGCTACCAGCACGCTGTCCAGCTGATGAACAATGCCGACGAATATGCCACCCGCAAACACCTCGACACAAAACCGCTGATCGCGGTTTCTCGCGAGGCGGTGGAAACGTCCGAAGATGCGCGCGAGATTGCGGTCAAGAAACTCGACGAGGTACGACTGACAAACGAACGTCAGGATTCCGCCGATGCTCAGGCCAACGCGCAGAGACAGGCCGATCACGCGATCCGACAGAAAGAGCGCGCCGAATCCGACACCGCCAAAGCTCAGGCGGCCAAAACCCAGGCCGAACTGGACACCCAAAGTGCTCAGGCCGCCAGGACTCAGGCCGAATCTGATGCAGTGCGGGCCCGCGCCGACGCAGCAGCCGCACAATCGGCGACTGCGCAGGCGAAGTCCGATATGGCGGACAGCCAGGCGTCGTCAGCCGCTGCGCTGGCTGGCGCTCAAGCGGATGCAGAGCAATCCCGTTTAGCCGAGCAGCAGGCCCAGGCTACCGCGCAGCAGGCGGAGACTGACAAAGCTACTTTGCGGACGCGCTTGTCTGAGCAGTTGAATTCCATTCTTCAGACACGGGACAGCGCACGCGGCCTCATCGTCAGCATGTCCGATGTTTTGTTTGACACTGGGAAGTACTCGTTGAAGCCGGGTGCGCGGGAAAAACTGGCGAAAGTTGCCGGGATTCTGCTTGCCTACCCCACGCTCAACATTGAAGTCGGCGGCTATACCGACAATGTGGGCAGCGATGAAATGAATCAGACGCTGTCTGAGAATCGAGCCGGATCGGTCCGCGATTACCTCGTGCAAGAAGGGGTATTGACGAATTCGGTCTCGGCCAAAGGCTTCGGCAACACGTTGCCGGTAGCTTCCAACGATAACCCTTCCGGCCGCCAGCAGAACCGGAGAGTGGAACTTCTGGTCTCCGGCGAAGCCATCGGCAGCCCGGTTAACGCAACCACAGGAAGCTTGCAATAGTGCACGCGTGACTAACGATACAACAATGGAGGCAACACATATGAAGCTAGTTGTACTTATGACCCTGGCAGCTCTGTCTTTGACCCTTGTAGCCGCGGCTCCGGTGTTCGCTCAAGAACCGCGCGATCAGCAGGAAGAACAAAAAGCCAGGCCTGAAGAAAAAGCGCAGCCAAAGCAGGACGAGAAGAACGCGCAGCAGGAAGACAAGAACACCAAGCAGGAAGAGAAGAACACCCAGCAACAGGAAAAGAACAACCAAGCGGCAGAGAAGAACACCAAGCAGGAAGAAAAGAACGCCCAGCAACAGCAGCAGGCCAAGCCGGCGCAGCGCGCCGGAGGTAATGGTGGTGGCGGCATTCCCGCGGAGCGTTTCAAGGCCAATTTTGGACGGGAACACTCGTTCCGAGTCAGCCAGACCGACTACCGCAATCGCCGCTTCCAATACGGAGGGTATACCTTCGGATTCGTTGATGCATGGCCCAGCAACTGGCTCTACACGCAAGACGTTTTTGTTGTGGAGATCAACGGCGTGTATTACCTATGCAACGCGAGCTATCCTGGCGTCAACCTCGCGCTCAGTTTCACGTTATAGCCAGTTCGTTCGGTCACCCGGACGCACAGCTTAACCATATTCGGTGGCGATGAACGGCGCGGGTCCCTTCTTGGGGCTCGCGCCGGTTTTCACTGCGCCTCAAGATAAGATCTCACGGGAAGTCGTTTAGCAACTCAACTTTACCAACTCACGCGAGTATTCACGAAAGTGAGCAGTAGTGCACAGACTGGGCCCTGGCTCCGTGGAATCCTTGCATCGACGCGATTCGCCGTTCATCCGCGCAGCCCGCAGCCAGCAACGTAACAGCGGGCAACCGACGGATAATCTGGCAAGGTGGTTTAAAATGCGCAAAGTCCGTTTGTTATTGTTAGCTTTTCTGATATTGGCCATACCCGCCACCTCGTTGGCGCAATTTGGCGTGTCGATTATCATCGCTCCGCCCGCCCTCCCCATTTACACCCAACCGATGTGCCCCTCCGCCGGTTATTTGTGGACACCGGGCTACTGGTCTTATGGCGACGAAGGCTACTTCTGGGTCCCGGGCACGTGGGTCGAGCCGCCGACCGTCGGCTTGCTCTGGACTCCCGGTTATTGGGGTTGGGGCGGCAACGCCTTCGCCTGGAATGAAGGCTATTGGGGCCAGAGTGTCGGCTTCTATGGCGGCGTTAACTACGGCTTCGGCTACGGCGGCGTCGGTTATGGAGGCGGATATTGGAACAACGGGGGTTTCTACTACAACCGCTCCGTAAATAACGTTAACGTAACGAATGTCACCAATGTCTACAGTAAGACAGTAGTGAACGAGACCTCCGAGAACCATGTCAGCTATAACGGAGGCGACGGTGGAATTAACGCCCGCGCGACCGCAGCGGAGGAGACAGCGGCACACGAGCACCACACAGCGCCAACTGCGTTGCAAACGCAGCACGTACACGCCGCCAGCTCCAACCACGCGCTCCTGGCGTCGGTGAATCAGGGGCGTCCGGCAATTGCCGCAACAGCGAAGCCGGCGGAATTTAGCGGTTCCGGGGTGGTGGCAGCCAAAGGGCCGGGAGCACCCTACAGGGCACCCGAGAATAAAGCAGCCGAGAATAAGGCGACTGAGACCAAGGCAGCTGATAGCAAGGCGGCTGAGAATAAAACCACCGAAGAAAAGGCAACCGAGAGCAAAGCTGCGGAGAATAAAGCCGCAGAGAATAAAGCCGCAGAGAACAAGGACATCGAAGAGAAGGCGACCGCGAATAAAGCGGTCGAAAATGAGGCCACCGAAGAGAAGACGACCGCGAATAAGGCAGCAACAGCCCGCTCGAACCAAAACAAGGCGGCTGTGAATAAAGCATCCGCTGCTCGCTCCAATGAGACCAAGACGGCCGCGAAAAAAGCACCCGCTACTCGCCCTAATGAGAACAAGGCCGCCGTGACCAAGCCTTCGGCTAGTCGCTCCAATGAGAATAAGCCAACTCATGCGCAGCCCGCAGCTCGTCAACAGGCTGCCCCCCGTCCCGCGAGCGCTCCTCATCAAACGACTGCAGCTCGATCACAGCCTGCCCCTCGCCAACAGGTTGCACCTCGTCCGGAGGCTCGCCCCGAAAGCGCTCCTGAGAAAAAAGCCCCTGGCGGCAAAGAAGAGCCTCGTCAGTAGCAGGCACGTTGACCCGACACATAGCGTCGTCGGCTTGCGTATAGGAAAGTCGATTAACTCTTATAAATTGGTGCGGGTCCGCTTCGTGGACTCGCGCCATTTTTCTGGCGGTATACAGCGACCGAAGCGACAGTCACGCTGTCCTGGAAATACGATGCACCCGTTATCATTATCATTATCATTGCCCGCCTTCCCTACAAGGGTGCCAACCTTGCCTTTTCGACCTTTCCTTTTACATTGAGCAGTTTTGACCAGTAAGAAGAGAGCGGAACGTCTATAAACAAGGCTGGCTCTCCCCCGATGTTGCTGTCGGTATGCAGCTGAGGATCGGGTGCGCTGCTCTGGAAACAACACAAAGTTAGAATCGCACCCTGTGGTCAGTGACGTTGAACTCATCTCAGTGCGGACGAAAAGGAGTGAAATATGCTTGGAACTATATTGATCGTGATTTTGATATTAGCTCTTCTTGGCGTGCTACCAAGATGGTCGCACAGTCGAGACTGGGGTTATGCCCCGACTGGAGGAGTGGGACTGATCCTAGTGATCGTTGTCATTCTCCTGGTTCTCGGGCGCATTTGAGCTATGCGCAACAATACAAACATCGGCAGGTGACATCCCCAGGGGGTCGTATCGCTTCGCGGTTAGTCATCTTGCTCCTGTCGAAAAAGAGCGCCTTGCGATGGCTGATTCATCTCGGCGGCCCCAGCTTGATCCTACTCGGTCTCGGAGATCTTCTTTGGACGCCTTGTCTCCAGAGTTTCCTTTTCTGTCGTCCAGCCGGAGAGCGAATTGCGGGTGCTCGCAGGATCCGGCGACATGATTAGAATGTTTTCCCGAACCCGAGCAGAATCGAGCAAGAGCGGGGCAGTGTGTCTCCGCAAAAACCCCACGTCGCCTCACCGTATGTCAATGCTTACGGGTTTTAGTTTCCGCGGCCTCAGCTGCGGCGAGTTTGCGATCTCGGTGTGGCTCGGTGCGCGGGGCGCCAGTGTTCAATTCGCAAGCCTCTCCGATCGCTGCGCCACACGTATTACAGGGCACCGACAGCACTTGTTTCGACGTGAGTTCTTTGGACTTCACACCACATAATGGAACACTTGTACGCCGTGAAGATGCTCAATATTGCTCATTTTCAACGCATTCCCAATCTTCAGACGCCATTTTCGGATTTGGTCACGGGAATTTGCCGAATTGTGAGCAAAAGTGAACATCTTTGGTGACTCCAATTATGCCAATATTATGGAGAGTGTAGCCCCTTCTTGGAGAGGGCCGTTGATGGCGTCAGGAACAAGTCTAGCCGCGAAAGACCGCGATTTCGACCCGAGGGAATTTCTTGCGACCATAGGC
>JBAVAA010000146.1:0-8838 GCA_049585515.1 Terriglobales bacterium
GGTGCAGCCGCCAAAAGGGTCCAAGACGGTGCGCATGTGGTTCGCTGTACCACAGGAAGACGCCGCGTCTGTAATTCGTGAATTTCGAGTTACCGCCGATTTTCCAGTCCACTATTTCCGCGACGACTGGGGAAACCGCGTGGGGTATGCGGAAGTAAACGCGCCTGCCGAAGGTCCAATCACGATCCGGGAAGACTTTAGGTTGACGCGAACGGAGATCCGGAACACCATCGATCCCGCAAAGACGCGACCACTTACGAATGAAGAACGAGCCGCGCTCTTCGCCTACTTGCAGCCTTCCAATCACGTAATCGTCAACGACCAAATCAAGTCGCTGTCCGTGTCCATCGTAGGCGGCGAGAAAAATCCGATCCTCGCTGCGCGAAAAATCTACAACTGGACACTGGAAAACGTGGACTACTGGGTCAAGGATCCGGATCATCTGAAGGCCTCTCCAGTGGGGAGCACGGAGTATTGCTTGCGGACGAAAACTGGCAATTGCACGGATTTCCATTCGCTATTTGCGTCGCTGGCAATGGCATCGGGGATCCCCACGCGCATGGTCTATGGCTCGCTTCTAAAGCCAACTTTAAATGGAGTGCAAATTGACGGGAGCTATCACTGCTGGATCTACTTCTTCGCCCCTAACTACGGCTGGCTTCCTCTGGATGTTTCCCTGGCGAATATCTACGGCAAGGAGTTCCCGGTGACGGACAAGAATAAAAAACTGGTGGAGTTGACAACGGCAACCGGTTACAAAGGGCTCGATCCGAGCAAAGTGGATTATTACTTCGGGAACCTCGATGAGAGGCGAGTCACGTGGTCCATGGGAAGGGACCTGATCATGCAGCCGCCGCAGGAAGATGGACCGGTGAATGCGCTCACAAAAATCTACGTCGAAATCGACGGCAAACAATCGACGGATTGGACGCGCGAGTTCACTTATGCAGAGGAGACGCACTAGTCGTTTCAGAATTTCAGAAGAGGAGAATGCACGTGGAACTCTGGCGACCTGACCCAACTTTTTATCCTTCACCGAAAATGGCGATGCAAGCGCCTCCGGAAAAGGTGGCATTTGTGGCTATGCTCAACGCGCAGAACAATGGGCTTCCGGACGCGCTCGGCGTTGTAGATGTGGATCCGGCATCCAGCACTTATGGCAAAATCGCCGGCCGCGTGGATATGCCGAACCCCGGCGATGAACTGCACCACTTCGGTTGGAACGCTTGCAGCGCTTGCCTCTGTCCCTACATGCCGCATCCGCATACGGAACGGCGTTACCTTGTGGTTCCGGGCATTAAGTCGTCACGAATTCACATCGTGGATACAAAGCCGGACCCGCGAAAGCCGAAAATCATCAAGGTGATCGAGCCCAACATCCTGGCGGAACGGACTGGCTACAGCCGGCCACACACTGTCCACTGCGGTCCCGAGGGAATTTACTGCAGCGCGCTTGGTTCGACCACGGGAGATGGCCCCGGCGGCATCTTCGTAATGGATCCCGAAAGCTTCGAGATTCTGGGCAAATGGGAAATCGAGCGTGGACCCCAATATTTGGCTTACGACTTCTGGTGGCATCTTGGATTAGACACCCTGATCACCAGCGAATGGGGAACGCCGAATATGGTGGAAACAGGCGTGAATCCGGAGATTCTTTTGAAGGGAGGCTACGGCCACTCCATTCATGTGTGGGATCTGCGAAAGCGCCGCCACGTCCAGGCGCTGGATTTAGGCGCTGAGCAACAAATGGCGCTGGAGTTGCGGCCCGCGCACGATCCGAGCCGCGCCTACGGATTTCTTGGCGTAGTTGTATCGCTTAAAGACTTGTCGGCTTCCATTTGGCTGTGGCATCGCGAAAACGGAAAATGGGCGGTGAAGAAAGTGATTGAGATTCCAGCCGAGGCGGCCGACCCCGAAAAACTGCCACCTTTGCTCAAGGGATTCAAGGCCGTGCCGCCGCTTATCACCGACATTAATCTGTCGCTCGACGATCGATTCTTGTATATCTCCTGCTGGGGGACAGGCGAATTCCTGCAGTACGATGTCAGCGATCCCTTTCACCCCAAGAAAACTGGTTCCGTGCATCTGGGGGGTATCGTGCGGCGCGCGGGCCATCCGAAGAATGCCGGTACACCCTTGAACGGCGGGCCGCAAATGGTGGAAGTGAGCCGCGACGGACGGCGCGTCTATTTCACGAACTCGCTTTACAGCCCGTGGGACGCGCAATTCTATCCCGACGGAGTTCGCAGCTGGATGGTAAAGCTCGATGCCAAGCCCGAGGGCGGCATGGAAATTGACCCAAAATTCTTTCTTGAATTCGGGGATCTCCGTGGTCATCAGATCCGTCTGGAGGGTGGGGACGCGTCGTCCGATTCGTACTGCTACTCATGAGCCACTTTCCGGCATGGGCCTGGGCGGCAATGTTTTTTCTCGGGGCCTACCATGGTGTTAATCCGGCGATGGGCTGGCTATTTGCCGTCGCGCTGGGAATGCAGAAGAAGAGCGCGGCCGCGGTGTGGCAAGCGCTTGTGCCCATTGCCGCGGGCCATTTCATAGCGATTGGGCTGGTTGTAGCTGCGGCTGTTGCTGCCGGCGCGGTGTTCCCCCTGGCCTACGTCAGGATCGCCGCCGCTTGCATTCTTCTTGGCTTCGGACTCCAACGCCTGATTCGCAAGAGCCATCCGCGCTGGGGCGGAATGCAAATCGGTTTTCGCGATCTGTGCATTTGGTCCTTTCTGATGGCTTCCGCTCACGGCGCTGGCTTCATGTTGTTGCCGATCTTGTTGAAAATGTCGGCGCTGAATTCTGCGGCAGACGCAGGCCTCCCGGCGCCCCATCACCATGGTGGGTCAGTCGCGGGACCCTGGACGGCATCGACGGCTCTGTTTGTGCACACGCTGGGGTATCTTCTGGTAACCGGACTGATCGCGTTCGTGGTCTACGAGAAGGTCGGTCTCGAGGTCTTACGAAAAGCCTGGGTAAACCTGGATCTGATCTGGGCTATGGCACTCATCGTGACTGCCGGCGTTACGATGCTGGTCCCTGCATAGGCTTCGGGTTGGTGCAGGTTCCGTTCTTCTACTTCGTGAGCTTTCTCGGCGGTGAAAAATCAAAAAGCCCGGCCGGAACAGCCGGGCTTCGTCTTTGGGGTCGCCCAGGTTAGGCGGCCACGGATCTCTTGGTACGTCCCTCCGAGGTCACAGGTTGCGCCACCTTGCGCACCAGGAAGGGCTGAAGATTCGCTTCCCCGCCCGCCCACTCGATGCTGCTGATCGAGTGTCCGGGTTGGCAGGTAACGAAATAGCGTTCTCCAGTCGGGCTGGTTACTTCAAACTTGCCGTTCTCGCCCTGCAGAGCTTCGGCAATGTCATACGTGGTGATGCTATCGTTCAACTTCATGGGGACCTCCTTCAGTCTCCAACAGCGTTACTGGTTAAGGTTGTCCCCCCTAGGGGTAGGTACTCTCTTATTTTAGAACGTCGAGTGGAGGTGGACAGGCGTTTTTTTTTGAAATTATTTGTCTACTGTGTTTACTGTAGGACTCCGGCCCACCGGCGTAATCTTATCCAAGATGCTTTCGGTCCTGGACTCTGGCCACTTTGTTTCATTCTGAAAAGGCCTCTACACTAAAACCTTGCGGACTCTGATTGCACTTTTCTTGATCGCCGGGCTCGCCATTGGCGGCTGGGTGGCGTGGCAGGTTTATGTCCCGGTGACTCCACCCGCGAATACTTTTTTGCTGCTGCATCCCGGGTATTCGACGCGCAAGATCGCGGCGGAGTTGAAGAAGGCGGGAGTCATCCGCAATGAACGTGTTTTCTGGTTGTGGCACGTCTTGCATCCCAAACCTTCGTTGAAGGCGGGCGAGTATCTTTTTGAGCGCGCGGCGACTCTTCCCCAGGTTTACGGGCGGATCGCTCGCGGCGACATCTATTTCCACGTGGTTACCATCCCCGAGGGATACACGATGTTCGATATCGCCAAGGCGATGGAGGACGCGGGGCTCGGGTCGGCGGCAGATTTTTTGCGGATTGCCGAAACCCAGACCGAGCTCATCTCCGATCTGGCGCCGGGGGCGAAATCGCTCGAGGGGTATCTCTTCCCCAACACTTACCGGTTCACGCGGACACAGACTCTTGGGGAGATGGCGGCGGAGATGGTGCATCAGTTTCGTCAGGTGGCGCAACAGATCGGGCTGACCAGCGCTCAGGGGCTAAAGTCCCAGCAAGCACCGGCCGCGGCTGGCGCGGCTGAACAGGCAAGTTCAGCCCCGAATTCCGACGTACCCAGGGTTGTGACCATGGCGTCGATTGTGGAAAAGGAAACTGCGGCGCCCGAGGAACGACCAGTCGTCGCCAGCGTCTATTACAACCGGCTGGCGCACAACATGGCGCTGGATGCCGATCCGAGCGTGATCTACGCCGAGCTGCTCTCGGGAGCGTACCAGGGAAGCCTCCATCATGCCGACCTGGCGGTCAACTCGCCCTATAACACTTATCGTTTTCCGGGACTACCGCCGGGACCGATCGGCAACCCAGGGAAGAGCGCACTGGAAGCAGCGCTGCATCCTAAGAACACGACGTTTCTTTATTTTGTCGCCGATGGCAACGGGCACCATCGCTTCGCCCGCAGCCTCGAGGAGCACAATCGGAACGTGACGGCCTATCGCCGCTCGCTTGGCATCCGCTAAGCGCTGAACCCTTCGCTGCCTTATACTAATCCGATACCCATGTGGCAAGGTTTTCCCCAGGTACTGACATAGGAATGTATCGCCCTCATCTGCGCCTGTTCTTGGTTTTATCTCTATCGCTAGCCACATTTCCGCTGGGTGGCTGTCTTTTCCGGACCCGCACCGTGGACCGGCAGCTCTCCGACCGGCCGCTGAAGACCGCTAATCAGCAACAACTGATTGACTACGTCAACACTCAGGCCACCAAGATTCAATCCTTACAGGCGACTGTGGACATCGATTCTTCCGCGGGAAATCCGAAAAGCGGAAAGGTCACCGATTACAAGGAGATTCGTGGCTACGTTCTGGCGCGCAAGCCGGCCATGTTGCGCATGAAAGGCCTGATGCCGGTGGTGCGGAATACGGCCTTCGACATGGTGAGCGACGGAAAGGAATTCAAACTGTGGATTCCCTCGAAGACAAAGTTTGTGATTGGCGCAAACGACGCGCCCGCCCAGCCCGACAAGCGGCTGGAGAACATGCGGCCGCAGTATATTTACGACGCGCTGCTGATGCCGGAAATCGGCCCGGACGAGATTGCGGTGCTGGAAAATGGCTATGAGACCGTGCTCGACGCAAAGAAGCATCGGGTCGAGCAACCCAATTATGCGCTTGCGGTCGTCCGCAAGGGCCCGTCAGGGTGGTACTTATCGCGACGAATCGAATTCAGCCGAATCGACCTGCGGCCGTACCGGCAAAGGATTTATGACCAGCAGGGGAATGTAGCAACCGAAGCACATTATCAAAACTACAACGACTACGATGGGATTGGCTTCCCCAATACGATCCAGATCGATCGGCCGATGGAGGATTACGACATCATTCTGAACATCGTCAAATTGGAGATCAATAAACCGCTGACCGACGACCAGTTTGTGCTGGAGCCGCCGGCCGGAGCTGAGGTGGTGCACCTCGGCCAAGCCGGTTCCAGCACACCGAAGACGGTTGATAATCCGAGCAAGTAGGGGCTAACAAGGAGCTGTTAGTTCATCCTTTGTTAGATCAGAAGAGACATCATGAATCGCATGGTCATCGGAAATCTCGTGCATCGGCCGCTGCGCTCGATCATCAGTATTGTGGCTGTGGCGCTTGAAGTGACGCTGATCCTGCTGATTGTTGGCCTTTGCCTCGGGATGCTGCAGGATAGCCGGACCCGAACCGCCGGGATTGGGGCGGACGTGCTGGTGCGGCCACCGGGATCGTCATTCATCGGCGCGTTTTCGGGCGCGCCGATGCCTATCAAAATCGGCGAGGTACTCGCCAAGCTCCCTCATGTGAAGAGTGTGGCTCCGGTGATTACGCAGGTTGCCTCGACCGGCACGCTCGAGGTTATCGCAGGCATCGATTTAACGAGCTATGAGAGCATGTCTGCCGGTTTTCGCTATCTGGCGGGCGGGCCATTTCAGGGGCCCCACGACGTTCTGGTCGACGATCTCTTTGCCAAATCGAACCACGCCAAGGTGGGAGACACGATCGAGATTCTGAATAATAAGTTTCGCATCTCGGGGATCGTCGAGCGGGGCAAGGGCGCCCGTAAATTTATTCCGCTGAGCACCTTACAGGACCTCATCGGCGCCAAGGACAAAGCCACGATCTTCTATCTCAAGTTGGACGACCCGGCCAATGCCGACGCGGTGGTCGACGAGATCAAGCATGTGCCGGGCATGGAGAGCTACGTAGCGACCTCGATGGCGTCCTACCTGGCGATGATGACCACCAGCAACTATCCTGGACTCTCCACTTTTCTGGATATTGTGGTGGGTATTTCGGTAGTCATTGGATTCATCGTGATTTTCCAGGCCATGTACACGGCGGTCATGGAGCGGACGCGCGAAATTGGGATTCTGAAAGCGATCGGGGCGTCAAAGCTCTACATTGTGAACGTGGTGTTGCGGGAGACGTGTTTGCTGGCGCTGGGCGGCATCGTGCTGGGGATTGTGGTGAGCATCATTGCCCGGGCGGCGCTGGCCCACAGATTTCCGTTGGTGCAGGTGGTGGTGGATCGCGGCTGGATCGTGCGCGCCACTTTGATTGCAATCACAGGAGCGATTGCGGGCGCGCTTTATCCGGCGTTCAAGGCGGCGCAGAAGGATCCCATCGACGCCCTGGCCTACGAATAGTGGAGGGGCGGCTTCGGAGTTGTTTCGCTTTTTATTTACCCGGTGGGTGGTGCCTTTTTTATTCCTCATAATTTTCCTCGCAAATCGCGGGCGAATGCACGATACTGCCCGTGAAACTGTCCGTGCTATAATCGCGCCCCGTTACGCAAAGAGCAGGGCAGTTTCGCAGCGGGATGTCCTAATTCAAATATCCAGGAGGAGATATGCGCTTCAATGATCCGACTCTGTACGGTCGGGACGACGAGACGGATGAATACGGCGACACCGGCGGCTATGGCGAATCGCTGGAAGAGGATTTGGAAGAAGAGGAAGAAGAGGAAGAAGAACCGGTTCTGGTAGAGGAAGACGACGAGATTGCGGTCACGCCACCGGTCCGTGAACCTGCACCCGTAGCGCCATCGGGCGGGGGCGAGAGCGGACCTCCGAAGAAGAAAGCGCCAGCCAAGAAGGCGGCAGCCAAGAAGAAAGCCGCAAAAAAACCGGCTAAGAAGAAGACGGCCACAAAGAAAAAGGCAAAACCGGCAAAGAAGAAAGCCGCGAAGAAGAAAGCGGCAAAGAGGCCGGCCAGGAAAGCCGCCAAGAAGAAGACTGCGAAGAAGAAGAAACGCCGCTAGCGTTCATTCTGCCGCCAATGTTCGCAAAACGATGGCGGAAGCCTGAGTCTCGTTCGGGCTTCCGCCATTTCATTTAATCGGCGTCGCAGACCATTCCTTCCGCTTCGATCTCCACCAGCATCTCCGGAGAAACCAGGGCGGTGATCGCCATCATGGTGCTCGCGGGACGAATGTCGCGAAAAAACTCTCCGTGCGCTCTTCCAACTTTTTCCCAATCGGCAATGTTGGTGAGGAAAATGCGCGTGCGGACGACGTCTTTCAATGAGGCTCCGGCGCGCCCTAATGCGCTTTCGATGTTCCGAAGTGTTTGAGCCGCCTGCGCATAGGCATCGCCCGCGCCGACGATTTTGCCGTCGGCTCCAGTCGCAGTCGTGCCCGCAACGTGGATATGCGCGCCTATGCGGACTGCTCGAGAGTAACCGACGACCGGCTCCCAGGGTGTTCCACTTGAAATGTTGATGCGCTCCTGCATTGTGCCTGCCTCCATTTTCTACGCCTCATTATGTAGGAAAGCGAACTGACGCGCGCAGATAAGTAGAGTGAATCACGTAAATGGATGCAGTGAATCATCTTTTTCGATCCATATAACTGCGGAGTAAGTGCGCTATTAGCAATCGAGGGCTTCGACTGCCAGAGAAGGGCTCGCAACCACGCGTTCTGCGCGGGCTTCTAACCATGCGGGCTTCTAACCAAAGGAGTGGCTCGAACGGGCACTTGTGTTAGAGCTGGATTCACGGTATCTAATCCGCATACGATTCCGTTCCGATAGGAACCGTAGGGGCCGATCCAGGAAGGAAGGGGATCATGGAGACTCCGGAGAAGCATCCGCTGGAGCAGTTGTTTCTTGAGTTGGTGGGCCGTCATTATGCGCAGGAGATCGGGATTCGCGATCCGCAGGTCGTAAACTATGTCGCGCATCTGCTATCGGAGTTTTGCGATGCCGAGCAGTTGCTGAAAATTCGCAACGCGTCGGGGAAGCCCCTGAACGATGTGGGCGAGATGCTGATCGAGTCGGATCCGATCTACGGCCCGGCGCCTTCGTTTGACCGCGAACGCCAGGTCCGCAAGCACATTGGCGACTATACATTATTCTACGCCGGCATGTTTCCGGAGAGCATCAATCAATATCGCCTGCGCCGCCAGCGGGTCGAAAATTTTGTGGACTGGGTAAAAGCAGGGAAAGAAAGCTATTACATCGTCTCCAAGTTCGAGCACTTCGAATATGCCAAAGTGGCGCCGCTTTTCGCGAAGCTGTCAAACACATTTGAGCAGTGCGTATACGGACTGAACCTGGTCAAGAATGAGTTGGAAGTGATGCAGCATCCGATCGTGAGGAAAAGCAACGAACTTATTATGTGATTGCAGAGGTTAGAGG
>JBAVAA010000147.1:0-1836 GCA_049585515.1 Terriglobales bacterium
GCCTGCACCACCTCCGCACCACCTGCAAGAACTGCGGATCCACGGTCATCACCGATCCTTTTCATCCCGGCGAAGTGCTCTGCAACAAGTGCGGCACCTACAACGCCAACACGCCGGATTTCTGTAACAAGTGCGGCGACCCGGTCGGACTGCAACTGAAATACGACGTGGCTGAGTGCGAAGAGCGCGGCATGACCTATTCCGCGCCGCTCAAGGTCACCATGCGGCTGACCATCTTCGATAAAGACGCCGAGACCGGCAACCGCTCCATCCGCGACATCAAGGAGCAAGAAGTTTTCTTCGGTGACGTTCCGCTGATGACGCAGAACGGAACCTTCATTATCAACGGCACCGAGCGTGTCATCGTCAGCCAGTTGCACCGCTCGCCTGGCGTGTTCTTCGAGACCGCCAACAATCGCACCTACTTCCTTGGCAAGATCATTCCTTACCGCGGATCGTGGGTCGAGTTTGAGTACGACCAGAAGAACGTGCTCTATGTTCGCATCGACCGCAAGCGCAAATTCCTGGGCACGATTTTCCTGCGCGCCCTCGGCCTGCGTTCCGGCGAAGACATTCTGCGCACGTTCTACACCGTCGACCGCATCGCCATCCGCGACAAGAAGCTCTACTGGACGCTCGATCCGGCCAGCGAGAAGGCGACGAACCTGCTGGGCATGAAGCTCGCCCACAGCATCAAGTCGAAGTCCGGCGAGGAGATCGCGCATTCCGGTCGCAAGATCAACCACCAGATCCTGAAGGAAATTCAAAAGGCGAAGGTCAGCGAGATCGAAGTCGACATCACCGACCTGGAAAGCGCGTGGACGGCCGGCGACGTGGTCGACACCACCACAGGCGAAGTCATGCTCGAAGCCAACTCCGAGCTGACCGCCGACAAGCTCTCGAAGATTCTTGACTCCGGCGTAATCGAGATGAACCTGTTCTTCCCCGAGCGCGACGACGTGGGCACGGTCATCAGCCAAACCCTGAAGCGCGATTCGGTGAAGACGCCGCAGGAAGCGCTGATCGAAATCTATCGCAAGCTGCGCCCTGGCGATCCGCCGACGCTCGACACGGCCACGGCTCTGTTCCACGGCATGTTCTTCGACCCGCGCAAGTATGACTTCTCGCGCGTGGGCCGCTTGAAGTTCAACATCAAGCTGTTCGAAAACCAGGAGGCGACCAGCCTCGATAAGCGCACGCTCGATCCCGAGGACTTTTACGCAACGATCGCGTACCTGCTCAAGCTGCGCAAGAGCATCGGTGCCGTCGATGACATCGACCACCTCGGCAACCGCCGCGTGCGCGCCGTCGGCGAGTTGATGGAGAATCAGTTCCGCATCGGCCTGGTCCGCATGGAACGCGCCATCAAAGAGAAGATGAGCGTTTATCAGGAAATGTCGACGGCCATGCCGCACGACCTGGTGAACGCCAAGCCGGTGATGGCCGCGATCCGCGAATTCTTCGGATCGTCGCAGCTATCGCAGTTCATGGATCAGACCAACCCGCTCTCCGAGATCACGCACAAGCGGCGTCTCTCGGCCCTTGGGCCGGGCGGGCTTTCTCGTGAACGAGCAGGATTCGAAGTGCGCGACGTGCACCCCACGCACTACGGCCGTATCTGCCCGATTGAGACGCCGGAAGGTCCGAACATCGGCCTGATCTCGTCTCTGAGCTGCTACGCCCGCATTAACGACTATGGTTTCATCGAATCCCCCTACCGCAAGATCAAGGGCGGACGCGTGATCGACTACGTCACCATCGTCAACACCGGCGACAGTGACTTCAAAGTCGGCGACCACATCGAGAAGCACGAGATCGAGAAGCTCAACGCCGAAC
>JBAVAA010000148.1:0-2737 GCA_049585515.1 Terriglobales bacterium
TGATTTTTCTCGCGCCGCCGCTGGCGAACTCTCTGTCGCACTATATTCTGCCCCTCGGCTTTGTCGCGGAGCTGGCATTGATGGTTCGGCTGCTGGTAAAGGGCGTGAACGTTGCGCGATGGCAGGAGCAGGCCAGCGCAGCGGACGAACGATAGCGAAATCGGCCACCGGTGCGAATCCCCACGCGACCCGGGGTCGTAACGATTAAGACTGGAGACTACGATGACTAGAATTTCCTGGCTTCAACACCATGCCGCAATATTGACCTTTATCGTCGCTACTTCCCTCATGGGCTTTGCCTCCACCATCGGAACCTTTGACCGTTCGTTTCAGGTCAATGGTGCCGTCGACCTTGAAGTGCTGACTCGCTCGGGCGATATCACCGTGCGCAACGGCGCGGCTGGAACAGTCTCAATTCATGCCAAGATCCAGTCGGGCAATTCCTGGTTCAGCGGCGACCATAAGGCGGAGGTGCAGCAGTTGCAGAACAATCCTCCTATTCGCCAGGACGGCAACAGCATCCGCATCGACTATGTGAACATCAACAATATTTCAATCGACTACGAAATCACCGCCCCGGAGAACACCGCCATTCGCACCCATACCGGCAGCGGCGACCAGAAGGTTGAAGGGCTCAAGGGTAATGTCGAACTGGAAAGCGGCTCGGGAGACATGCAACTGGCGCGGCTCACCGGCGATCTGCGTTTCCAGACTGGATCGGGCAACGTCCGCGGGCACGAGCTTTCTGGTCCTGCACGCATCAAAGCGGGCAGCGGCGATATCGAAGTTGAAGAAGTGGGCGCGGGCGACGTGGAGATTCGCACTGGATCGGGCAACATCACCGTAAACGGCATCAACGGCGGATTTCATGCCGAGTCCGGCAGCGGCAATATCCACGGCAACGGATTGCCTAAGAATATGTGGAATATCCGAACTGGCTCGGGAAACGTGGACCTTCGTATTCCCTCTGACGCCAACTTCGACGTCGACGTCTCCGCCAGTTCGGGATCTGTCACCCTCGGCCATCCTGTAACCACTACCGTCCAGGGCCGCATCCAGGAGTCGCGCAAAAGCGTGATGGGCAAAGTGGGCAGCGGCGGTCCTATGGTTTCCGTTCATACCGGCTCTGGGGATGTTCGAGTAGAGTAAAAGCCAACATCTTTCCGCCGTCAGCCTTGCGCCAGCGATCGTCAAGCAGCCTGCCTGGGCAATGAACGATTTGGCTGAGGGCTGACGGCTGAGGGCTGACGACTGAATGCTCCTTGACGCACCGTCGTGTCACGTCCGATACTTCGTGGAACCCTCACGGAACGAGGTAAACGAGGTAAGAATTGGCACGCACCGCCATCATCACGCTCACCACTGATTTCGGACTGACCGATCATTTCGTCGGCGCCATGAAAGGCGTCATCCTGGAGATTGCTCCTGAGGCGCAGATCGTCGATATCAGCCATGCCGTCCAGCCCTTCGATATTCTGGATGGTGCGCTGACCATTTCGCAGGCGTACTCCTACTTCCCTTCCGGCACCGTGCACATGGTCATCGTCGATCCGGGTGTAGGGACGGCGCGGCGCCCTGTGGTGATGACTGGCGAACGCCACCTGTTCGTGGCTCCCGACAACGGAGTGCTTTCCCTGATCTATGCTCGCGAAGAACGCGTCTCAGTCCGCCACGTTACGGCCGAGCATTATTTCCTGCAGCCCCGCAGCAACACCTTCCACGGGCGCGACATTTTCTCGCCAATCGCGGCTTATCTCGCAAAGGGGATCGAACCCGATCGTTTCGGCGAAGAGGTCACCGATTATGTCCGCTTCAACGCGCCTCGTCCCAAGCCGGTCGATGAACACACTTTGCGGGGAGTCGTTCTGAAAGTCGATCGCTTCGGGAATCTCATCACCAACATCACTCCGCAGGATGCGCCGCAACTTTTCGGAGCCGCGCCTCCAGCGTTCAAGATCGCAATTGGGAATAAGTTACAGGCAACGCGCATCTGCGCAAGCTATGCCGAAGGCACGCCCGGCGAAGTCTTTGGAATCCTCGGCAGCATGGGGTTTCTGGAAGTAGCAACCAACCGGAGTTCAGCCTACCAATTGATGGGAGCGGGAAAAGGAAGTGAAGTGAACGTGGTGATGGAATGAGAAGCATACGGAGGGACAGCCGCCCCCGGCTGTCCGCAGGGCGAAGCCCCGCCCTTCTTCTAAGTAAGAATGGATGCGAAGTCGCGAGCTGCGCTCGCTTGGACAGCCGAGGGCGGCTGTCCCCTACGCTAAACTTGTTTTGCTCTCGGGTGCACGTAACGATCCATCTCTGCCGTCCACTTCAAGAAGCGCCATAGGCTGCTGCGCTCTGTCCACAAGAATTCCCAGAATTCCAGGAATCCGATCTGCGTCATTTTCACGCCGGTAAAAGTCTCAATCCGCCACAAAAGGTACGGACTGCGCCAGGGCGCAATCCGGTGTCCACGAGTTGAGTTCAGAAGAAAACGCAACATAGGCCGCATTGCCTTCAGTATAGCGCCGGGAACCAGCTGGCTGGTCGCAGACGTCAGGTAGGCGGTTTTTCCTATGACCCTTGACCTAAGACCTGCGATCTAAGACTTGGTTTTTACTTCGTAATCTCGACGCTGGCGACAGTTGTTTCCCACTCCATGCGCAGTTTGCACTTGCTGCCGCTCTGATCGAATGCGATCAGGAAATTCTCAACCGGCGGACCGTTCTTGGAAGCTTTCATAGGCACC
>JBAVAA010000149.1:0-5180 GCA_049585515.1 Terriglobales bacterium
GTTCCGCCACGGTTAATCCTCTATTCCATTCTGGGGGCGGTTGGACTGATCCTCGTGCTTGCGTTTGCCGTCTTTTCTCATGTGCGCTCGGAAGACGATGGCGCTACGGCGGCGCCGCAGCCGATTAAAGCGGCAAGCCCGAGATCGGCTTCGGCTTCATCCCCCGCTCCAGCGTTATCTCAGGCTGCGCGGCAAACTGCGCCAGCCGCAGTCGCAGTCGAGAAGCCGGCTCCGCCGGTAACGCAGGCGCAACCGGCGCTTACCGTGCGCCAAGTGGAAAAACGCCGTTCAAACATGCGACGGACGCCTGTTCCACCTCCGGCCCCGGTCGTGGTCGCGGGCGAGGCGCTGATCGACTCAAGCCCGCAGGGCGTACTGTTTCAGATCGACGGAAAAGGCGATCCATCGTGGGTGACACCGTTCAATGTGACGAACCTGACACCCGGGAAGCACATCATATCCGCGAACAAGACCGGTTATTCGTCCGAGATACGGTCGGTGGATGTTTCCGCTGGCGGCAAATCGTCTCTGCTATTCCATCTGTCGCCGGTCAATGCGTTGATCGTCGTGAACAGCTCGCCATCCGGCGCCGGCGTTGTTATCGACGGCAGGCCGACCGGACGAGTAACGCCGGCGCAGTTCGCGGTGGAAAAAGGAAACCACACCGTGCTGCTCCACAAAGAAGGATACCTGGACGAGACGGTCACCACCGATCTCGGTCCCGCGCAGAATTTCCAGTACGCGCCGGTGCTGAAAGCTCTGGGCAACACGGACGACATGCGGACGGTCGGCAAGTTCAACCTTTTTGGACGCGGTGGAGACAGCGCGGCCAGCAAGGGTTCCATCATCGTTCGCACGCAGCCGAAAGGCGCGCAGGTGGCCATCAATCAACGGATGCTGGATAAGACGTCGCCAGTCGCCGTGGTTGTAGGGCCGGGAAACTTCATCGTCGATATTACCCTGACCGGATTTAAGCCCATTCACAAGGTTGTCAACGTCAGCAAGGGCGACAAGGCTGCCATTATCGAAACTCTTGAACCGCAATAGATGCCGTTGGCAAGGCAAGGCACTGCACTTTGCCTCGGGTATGGTTCGGCAATCCGCCAAAACTGAATTCTGATATGTGGTTCCTGGGATCTGCCATGCTGGGACGGGGCGGAGTCCTGTCCTATGCAGGCTTAACGGTTTGGGAACGGTTTGGGACCCATCATCGGCTCGACGACGACTGGCCCTGGAACTGTGATGTCAATCACAGACCCCTGGGTTCCGGCGGATGCAGGATAGTCTGACAAAACGAGTGACATTATGTCATTGCCGCCCATGCCAGGCAGATTGAGTTCCGATTTGTTGCGCGCTCTGCTGGGAGTCCGACCGGTCCGACGGTTCCCCAAGGGCGCCGCGCTGATTCAGCACGCTACTATGGCGACGGGTGTTTACATAGTGGCGAGCGGCGAGGTCCGTGTTCTGCTGCCGACTGGTCCGAACGACAACCAGCTTCTGGAAGTCGCGGGTCCGGGCACCATGCTCGGGCTGAGCGAGAACGTGACCGGGGAACCTTATCGCATTACCGCGGAAGCGGGCGATGAAACGACTGCGGTTTTCATTCCGCGTGAGGAATTCCTCAATTTTCTGCGTGTGCACCGCGATTTCTGCATGCAGGTGGTGCGGCTGCTGAGCGAAGACTTGCACGGACTCTACGCCAAATTCCGCAGCATCACCGCCCATCCGGGGCGTCCGCGGCAAAGGCCTCTGGACGAGCAACTGAACTAGCTTTCAGCTGTCAGCCATCAGCCATCAGCCATCAGTTAAACCCGCCGGAGTTGTCCTCATAAACGCCTGTGGCTGCGCAGATGCGCCTTCCTGAGGGCTGAAAGCTGACAGCTGAGAGCTGCTTTCTAGTCTTCTTTGAAGTTGACCGTAATCTGGGTCTGGATTTCCACCGGTTCGCCATCCAGGGAGTAGGGTTTGTATCGCCACTGGCGCACAGCGTCCAGCGCGGCGTGCGCCAGAATCGGGTCTCCCCTGAGCACTTTCAGATTTGTAACCTTGCCCTCTTTGTCGATGGTGGCTTCAATTTGCACCGCGCCATGGGCGTGGGTCTCGAGTGCCGACCGTGGGTACTGCGGCTGTACCCGCCTGATTAGAAGTCCTTGCGACACACCCTGAGAAATTCTGGTTGTTGCCAGGGAGGGTTTGGGTAACGCCGGCAATGCCGACGACATCAGGCTGGTCAGGGCATTTTCATTTGCGGACGCAATCACGGGCGGGTTAGGAGGAGCGGACGCCGACTCCGCGGATGGCGTGCGCGTTTTGATTTCCGCGGGGTTCGACTTTACTAACAGTGGTGCGGGATCTGGGTTCTTTGTTGCCGGCCCAGGATTAAGCGCAATTCGAATAACCGAAAGATTGCTAGCGGCGGGCGATGGTTGGGCAGATAATTTCGCAGCGATCGTTCTGGGAGCCGAGGGTGCGGGGGCCGAGGGTGCGGCCGCGGAATCGACGCCATCGGATGTACTCGGCGAGGGGATTGTTTCCGCAGAGGACGTTGGCGCGGGCACGGGAACGGGCACGGGTTGCCCCGTGTTCTGGTCCAACGGTTGCTGAGGCGTGCTCACCGGCGGCGGAGTCAGAGTGGCCGTGCTGGACTTGTCCAGCTTCCCATAACCGATGTAGCCGAGCGCGGCGACGGCGAGCAAGATTACAGCCGCGATCAGGATTATCTTGTTCCGGCCCGACGTACGCGATTCTTCTTCCCCGAATGCGGAAAACAAGGGCGCTCTCTCAAAAGCGGGATCCGACGCTGGCATAAGAGCGTCGTCCTGCGATCGATTGGCGGGCTTCCAATCAACCTCATCGTTTTCTCTGGCTGGCGGGGCAACTTCCCTTGCCCGAGCGGGTGCTGCTCCGGCTCCGGAAGCCGAAAAAGCGGCGTTGTTTTGCGTGGATCGCGACGCGGAAGCGGCTCTGGCTGGTTCACTCCTGGCTATGTTGCTCTGGATCGCGGGCGCCTGGGTCATCTCCGGAGAAGCGGCCTGCGGTACCGGTATGCCTGGTTCGTCCGCCATCGTAATCCGAATCTGGTTTGCGGAGATTGGGGCGGGTGGTTTGCGCTCGACGCTTGCCGACGCGGTCTTTGACGGCGCTGCAGCCGGTAAACCAGCCGGAGGCCGATGCGGAAGGGCATCCGGAGTCACTGCTGGGTGCGGTGTTTCATATTCAAGAAGGTCGGGACGACTCTGCGGCGGGATAAATGCGGCCGGGCCGCGACTCGCGGGTTGAAATGGACCGACGGCGGCTACGGGCCATGGTGCAGTGGGCGTGCTCGGATCAGCCACGCTGGTAGCGCTGTTGCCCGCTGGTTCGGAATTCTTCCGTAGCAGTCCTCGCGCTACACGAATGGTTCCCTTCGATTGCTCGACATTGATCGGCTTGGTGAGCACGAGGTTGGCACCGATGCGGTAAGCCTTGGCGACTCCCGCCTGTCCCTCGACCACGGCGATGGCCAGCGAGCTTTGATTGAAGCTGGAATTCCTTGCGCTCTTGAAGAGCAGGGCCGCGTTCTGTTCGTTCGTGCAATCCACGACGATGGCGTCGAAGTGCAGGGCCATCAATTTCTTAACTGCTCCAAAGGGTTCGTGGGCCGATTCAACTGTGAAGTCTAATTCCGTGAAAACCTGGCTTACGATGCGGCCCAATTTTTCATCGGGGGAGAACAGGAGAGCTTGGTAACCCATAATGAAGCCATCGTAGGTAATGGACTAGGTACCAGCAAGTTACGTGGGTAATTGAACTGAAGGTTATTCGTCATTAGTCGTTTGCGGATCGCCCATATAGCCGCGAACCGGCCCTGCGATCACTAACGGCTAACGACTGACGACTAACGACTAACGACTTCTTGCACTCGCCTGCGGTTACGGCCGCTGAAAGTCGATGATCACGACCGTCTGGAAAGGCTCCGGCTTGCCGTCATGGATATAGGGTCGATAGCGCCACTGTTTGATTGCTTTGATCGCGGCGGTTGCCAGAGCGGCGTTTCCGTCGAGTAGCCGCACGCCCGCAACCTTCCCATTCTCATCGACGATTTCTTTTAGTAGAACCGTTCCCTGGGCTTCTCCTGGGCGCATTTCGGCGGGGTATTTCGGCGGAACACTTTGCTCCAGCCGTTTTTCCGCGGCCTTGGAGGAGAGAATGATGGCGCTGCTTTCTCCGGGAAGTTGGGTGTCGGACCCTGTCGTGGCAGTCTCTTTTCCGACGGCTAAGGTCAGCGACGGCTGGACAGAAGTGGAAGCAGCCCCTTTCGTCGCCGGTCCAATGGCTGAACCGGACCCCGAAGCGCTCGCAGGACCTGCTACAGAGCCGGTTGTGGAACCCTGGCCGGTTGATTCAGTCTTTGCCGCAGGGGCGGGCGATCCCGACGATGATGACGACGATGACGGCGCCGGTGCGGTATTCGGAGCACGATTGGGCGAAGGCTCCGGGAGATCTGGCTTGGTTGTCTGCGGAAGCGCCGTTCGAGCAAGCTTCAGCATGCGATCGATCCGGGGTTGAGCTATGGTTCGGAAGCCTGGCTGATACATCCAGGCGCTATAGAAGCCGCCGCCGGCGATCGTCAGCATCAGCAACGCGAGCAGCAGTCGCATGCGCCTCCGGCGTTGCTGGTAAGACTCAAAGAGCGCGGCACGCCACTCCGCTTCCACGGGATTGGGCTCTGCTATGGCGGTTTGCGAGACTTCCTGTTTGGATTTTGCCGCTTCTGTTTTGTCCGCTCGAGTGGACGCTGAATCATGAGAAGCCTGCAGGGTGAACCTGGGTTCAGACCTTCTCGAATTGCCAGTCGTCGATGCGGATGGCGTCCTCAATTTTGGGCTGGCTGTCTTGACGTCGGTTCCCGCTTCATCTTTATTCTTATCGGTGACTTTGTCTGCTACGGAATGCATCCCCGCAGAGAGCGATGGAGACGTGAACGCCGTGGAGGTCTCTGCAACCGGTGTCGAAACAAAACCTGGAGCGGCTTCGGCAAAGCTGGCCGGTTGGGAAGAAACTGCCGTTGCCGCTGGCTGCTCCATTTCCTCGGCGGTATCCGCGTTCGTCTGGGCCGTGGTCACCAGTGGTGCGAAGATACTGTCGTTTGTTGAGACATCTTTTTTCATCCGGCTGATTGCGGTGCGGATGGTGTTTCG